>JBJEPR010000079.1:0-21829 GCA_051881335.1 Candidatus Fimenecus sp.
AAAAATACAGTACAACCCACCAATTATACGGAATTGTTTGTGAAAGTAGACCAGTCGCTTTGACCGGTCTGCTTTTGCGCTGTTTCGTGCTCGTGAACGGAGATGCAATATGAAATATTTTTCGGTCGTGCAATACAAAAACAATGCCATTCAAAATTGCCAAACCCTCCCCTTTGCCGATACGCAGGGTACAGATGGGCTGGCGGTGCAAATCACCGCACAGGCACTTGAAAACGGCGGTACGCAAATAAAAGCGGTATGCACCGCACAAAAGCCGCTTCGAAATGCCGCTGTGCGGCTCGTATGGAAAGAAACGGATTGGGACACGGCAAATTATGTATTCGCCCCCGCCGCGCTTTATAACGGCAACCGTTTTCACAGTCTGAAAAAGGACTATCCGCCGATGTTAGATGAAAAGGAGTCCGCAAAATACAAAGGGGAAACCGTTGTGACGGATGTGCCGCGGCTCTCAAAAGACGGCAACGGCTGTGCACAGTTAAGTGTCGGCGACTTATCCTTTCCCTGCTTCGGGTATTTCAGTGAAAAACAGCAAGCCGGTTTTTTGGTGTTTTTCAAACAGGAAAATGAACTCGGTAATTTCGGCATAACTGTGCAAGAAAACGCCGGAAAGCACACGGCAGAATTTATCCTTTCCTCCCCGTGTATGCGTATGCCGCACAAATACAGTATGTGCACCACCGCAATCAAATCAGACGATAGAAGCGCTGACTTGCACACGGGTGACACGGTTACTTTCTCTGTAACGGAATACTGTTTCAAGTGCACGGATATGCCCGCTTTTTTAAAGCATTTTTTGGCGTGGCGCGAAATGCAAGGGTTGCCGCGCAGTCATCCGCAAGGCGTGCCGTGGGAATATGCATTTCATTTGATTGAAGAGAAATATAACCGCCGCAACTGGGTGGAGGATTTCGGCTTTTACACTTCATCCGAAGCAACCGCAGGCATTTGCCGTCAATGGCAGACAGGCTGGGTCGGCGGTGCAATCAACACATTGCCTGCATTGGTCTTGGGCTCGGACGAGTCAAAAGAGAAAAGCCGCCGCACCCTTGACTTTGTATTCACAAAAATACAGCACGAAAGCGGATTTTTGTACGGTATTTTCTGCGACGGCAGACCGTACGGTGACAATACGGACGCGGAAAATATAAATATTGTGTTGGTGCGCAAGAACACCGACGCGCTCTACTACCTTGCAAAACAGTTGCTTACTTTGCGCCAAAACGGCGAAGAAATCAAGCCTCTTTGGCACGAGGGGCTTTTACGCCTTACAAATGCATTTCTAAAATTTTACGAACAAAACGGTGAAATCGGACAGTTTATCGATATCGCCAAAAACAAGCCCTATACCGCCGGCTCGGCAAGCGGCGGCTTACTACCGGCGGGGCTTGCACTTTGCAATGTGTATTTCGATAATCCCCTGTATTTGCAAATTGCCGAGGAAATCGGCGCGCAATATTACAAAGATTTTATTGCGAAAGGGTTTTCCACAGGCGGACCGGGGGAAATCCTCTCCTGCCCCGACAGCGAATCCGCCTTTGCGCTTTTGGAAAGCTATGTTGTGTTATACCGCGCGACAAACGAACCGCAATGGTTACGGTTTGCGGAAGACACCGCCGCGCTGTGCGCGAGTTGGTGCGTAGGATATGATTATCATTATAAGAACGATACGCAGTTTGCGGAGCGTGGCGTTGCAACCACAGGCGCTGTTTGGGCAAGCGTGCAGAACAAGCACGCCGCGCCCGGGATTTGTACGATGTCGGGCGAGTCGCTTTTCCATTTATACCGTGCCACAGGCAACACCGTATATTTGGATTTACTGAAAGATATTGCACACAACATTACGCAGTTTGTGAGCACGCCCGAACACCCCATGCGCGCAAGTTATGTTTGGCACAACAACCCCGCGCACAGGCAAAAACTTATGGCACGGCATTTTTCCAAAGCCGTGCGTAAACTGTCTGTGCACAGCAGGGCGCTAAAAAAAGCGCTTGCGCCGATATACGGTCAGCTTTACAACCCCATCGGGCGCATCAACGAGCGCGTCAATCTTTCGGATTGGGACGGTACGAACAATGTGGGCGAAGTGCCTGCGGGCTCTTGTTGGTGCGAGGTATCAACCCTGCTCACCTATTTAGAAATTCCCGCTGTCTACATACAGCCTGACACGGCTTTTTGCTTTGCGCTTGACCATATTGCGTGCACGGTGCAAGCCGAAACAGAAGATATGCTGACGGTGAAGCTCCATAATCCCACAAAGTACGACGCGCAATACCGTATTCTAATCGAAAATGCACCGAAAGGCAATGTGCCGTTGCCGCCCGAAGAAGTACTCCCCTTACAAACGGTATTTTTACGGGCGGGCGAGCAGAAAGCTTTAGAGATAAACAGGAGGGAAAGGTAATGTTTACAGTACAAAAAGACGGGTTTTATTTAGATGGGGAAAAAATGCATATTTACTCGGGCGCGATGCACTATTTTCGCATACCGCACGAGTATTGGGAGGACCGCCTTTTAAAGCTCAAAGCCGCCGGCTTTAACACGGTGGAAACCTATGTGGCGTGGAATATGCACGAGCCGAAAGAGGGCACCTTCTGTTTTGAAGGACAAAGCGATGTGGTACACTTTATTGAAACGGCGCAGAAAGTCGGACTCTATGTGATTGTGCGCCCCGGTCCTTACATATGCGCCGAATGGGATTTCGGCGGCTTCCCTGCGTGGCTGTTAAAATATGACGATTTACGCCTGCGCTGTTACAGCGAGCCGTATGTTTCGCTTGTAAAGCAATATTTTGATGTGTTGCTGCCGAAATTGGCACCGTTACAAATCACAAACGGCGGTCCGATTTTGATGATGCAGGTGGAAAATGAGTACGGCAGTTATGCAAGCGACAAAAAATATCTGCGGTTTTTGCGGGATTTGATGCGCGAAAACGGCATTGATGTGCCTCTGTTTACCTCGGACGGCGAGAGCAAATGCCATTTTTCGGGCGGCGGTCTGCCCGAGGAATTGAAGGTCATCAATTTCGGCGGATTTCCCGAAGCCACATTCAAGGATTTAAGGGAATGTCAGCCCGACAAGCCCTTGATGTGCGGCGAAATGTGGTGCGGCTGGTTTGACCATTTCTATGAAAAGCATCATCACTCCAACGCCGCTTGGGCAAAGAAGAGCTTTACGCGGATTTTGAAAGAATTCTTTGCCAATGACGCCAATTTCAATTTTTATATGTTCCACGGCGGCACAAATTTCGGCTATATGGCAGGCGCTAATTATGCGAATGTGTATCAGCCCACAACCACAAGCTATGATTATGACGCACCGCTGAATGAATACGGCGATTACACCCCAAAATATTTCATTATGCGCGATATGCTTTGCAAACAACAGGGCATTACGCCGCCGGAGCTGCCGCCGCGTCCGCAAACGCAAAATCTCGGCACGGTGCAGTTAACCCAAAGCGTCAGTCTGCGGTCGGCATTCCCGAAGCTGGCTACCAAATTCACCGACCACCTTCCGCACTATATGGAGCATTACGGGCAGGATTACGGCTTGATTTTATATCACACCGAAATTGAGGGGAATTATCCTGCCGGCAGTGTCGGTGCAGACGGCGTGCACGATATTGCGTATGTATATGTAAACGGCAAGCACATCGGTACTTACAACCGTGCAAAGCCGTTAACCAAGAAGCAGAAAAAGTACGGTGTCGAGCAATCGGAAAGCTTTGATTTCCCCATTCCCGCCTTTAACGGCAAAATCCAACTCGATATTCTCGTTGAGGGTATGGGCAGAATTAACTTTGCCAAGCGTATTCATGACCGCAAAGGACTTTCTGCGGCACGCATCGGCGAGCAATATGTCTATGATTTTGACATTTACACCCTGCCTGTGCACGAAATTGACAAATTGGAATTTGACGGCACCAAGGAGTTTCCCGGATACTTTAAGGGTACATTTCAAGCCGCCTCCAAAGCGGATTGCTTTGTGAAAGTAGACGGATTTACAAAAGGCTATGTCTTTGTGAACGGCAAAAACTTAGGGCGGTATTGGAATGTCGGTCCGCAAAGAACGCTGTATTTACCCGGTGTTTGGCTTCAAGAGGACAATGAGATTGTGGTTTTAGAGTTGGAAAACTGCAAAACACCGTCTGTCACACTGACCGACACCCCTGTATTTCGTTAATTTTGCATTGAAAAATGTTGAGAGAGGAAAAATGCTATGAAATGGGTTGAAAAGGCAAAGGGCTTTGTGCTGGATATCGGCACATACTGGAACAAACCGCGAGAGGGCGAGTATGTTTCCAACAAAGAGTTTCTGTATTTCGTGCTCGGCGCAAGCGGCTCCAACACCGCTTCGTATGCGGGCGGCAATCTGTCGTTCACTGCAGGCTGTTTGTTTGTGGGCGCGATTTACGGCTTAAAAATGATGGATTTCGTCCGGCTTGGCTTTGTCGGGCTGATTCTCGGGTATCTGTTCTCCCCCATCAATATGATTATTACTGACAACTTAGGCGCACCGCCGAAAAAAACAATGCGGCTAATTCATACCGCTTCTGCGGCGTTTTTGATCGTCGGGATACTGTGTTTTTTCATTCCGCAAAAATATTTTGAGGGCATTATGCCCGCACTGCCGCAGGTAGTCGGCTCAAAATTCCTTTTGCAAGTGTTTGGTACATACTGGAATATGTTCGTCTTGCGCAAGCTCTCTCCAAAATTCGGAAAATACCGCAGTTGGATTTTGGCGAATATGCTGCCGTATGTTTTAAGCCTTTTCCTGCTCGTATGGTTCCCATATAACACGCTGGAATATCACCAAAAATTCTGGGTTATGCACTTGTTTTTCTCCTTTTGGGGTTGTTTCGGTTCTTGCTTTGGGCAAATCAGCAATATTCAAAACATTATTTCCCCGAACACCACCGAACGCACCCGAATTATGTCCATCGGCTCATTTTTATACAGCTTGCTGCCATCCATTTATAATATCGTTTTCCCGGTGCTGGCGGCATGGATGGGCGGTATGACCGATATTAAAACCTACCGCTATATTGTTCCCGCTTTTGTTATCGTTTGCGCACCTTTGGCGCTGTTTTTGGTGTTCGGTATCAAAGACCGCGTGGTGCAGGAGGAAGCGCACAAGCCGCAGGTCAATATGAAGCGTGGCTTCCGCGAGGTACTTCGCAATAAATACCTGTGGATTACCAATATTTCCGGCTGGATTTCCACATTCTCCGCAGGCTCTATCAACATTGTCAATATGCTGATTATCTACTCAATGCGCCAAGACTGGGTGCTGGGAATTATGTCCACCATTCTCGGCACGGCTTGGACGCCGGGTATGCTGTTGGCACCTATTTTGATTAAAAAATTCGGCAAAAAGCGCATTATGCTGTTCAGCAAATACACCGCGGTGCTGTGCTCGCTGTTATCGGTTGCGGGCGTGTATATGAACAGCTTGGTCATTATCATTATTTCCACTTATATTTCCACAATGTTCACCTCTGTTACAAGCATTGTTTCCGGCTCAATGACTGCGGATATTTGGGATTATCAGCAATATATCTCCGGCGAACGGTTAGATGGCTGCATGGGGATTTTCGGGTATCTTTCCGCGCCGATTACCACCGTGTCCGCGCTGATTATTCCGTATTTGTATGAGACCGTCGGGTTTACCTCGGACTGGAATATTCTGTACGATACCACCATACGCAATGAAGTGTTTATTATCACGATAGTTGCAGGCGTTGTTACGGGCCTTTTGGCGACCGTGCCGTACCATTTTTACGACTTTACGGAACAGCGGCACGAGGAAATGATGGAAGAACTGCGGCAGCGCGCACAGGCATTGGAAACGGATATGATGCCTGCTTTAGAGACCGTCAGCGAACCTGCGGCGGAATAATGCGGTTGAGGTGAAAACAATGAAAAAACGAATTCGAAATTTGTTTATCCTTTTGTCAGCAACACTTGTCCTTACACTTTTATGCAGCGCCTGTTCGCTGACCGGCGAAGAAGAAACTACCTATAAAGAAAATGCGGACGGATATGCACTGTATCGCTACGAAAGCACATCGACGCAAACGGTATTTTCCGTGCCCGACACCTTCGAAGGCAAACCTGTCACGGAGCTGATGGCATTTTGCATTTCCAATTCGGAATACTTAAAGGAACTGCAAATCGGTGCAAATGTGCAAACCATTGATGTCTGGGCACTGACCAACTGCCCTGTGCTGGAAAAAATCACCGTCAGTGAGGACAATCCGTATTTCACTTCGGTGGACGGCGTTTTGTTTACCAAAGATATGACGGAATTGATTTGTTATCCGAACGGCAAAACACCACTTGTGACTGATTCGACAGGTGCAGTAACAGGCGGCGGCACGCTCGTTTTGCCCGACAGCGTGATTTCTATTCGCGACAATGCGTTTTATATGTGCTCTAACCTCTATTCCGTGACCTTTAACGAGGGCTTACAGCGCATCGGGAACAAGGCATTTTTGAAATGCGGCAATTTGCAAAAAATCGAGTTGCCGAACACAGTGACCGACATCGGCACGGACGCATTTTCCTACTGCAATGCCGTAAAAACGCTGGAAATCCCCGCTTCGGTGCAAACCATCGGAGATTATGCGTTCTTTTCAACCTCGTCGGAAATTGAAAAAATCATCGTACATAAAAATGACGAAAGCGAATTGAATTTGGGCAAGGATTGGGTACCGAACAAAAAAGACTCCATTCGCGACAAAGTTCCCGTGGAGTATGTCGGAGCATAAACAGATGGAAAATTTTACATTCACACTCGATTATAACGGCGAAACGCGTGCAGTAGGAAAGCACTGGCAGTTTTGCGTGGGCAGTGGGCACGCCGCATTGGCGCACCGCTGTGACTATATGGAACAGTTGAAGGTTGTGCACGATGAATTAGGGATAGAGCGTGTGCGCTTTCACGGCATATTCAACGATGATATGCATGTCTGCGAGAAGCTTTCAAGCCATATGCCCGCCGTTTCGCGGAACAAAACAAAGGTATATAACTTTCATCAGGTGGCAAGCATTTATGACCGACTTTTAGAAATCGGCGTAAAGCCCTTTGTGGAATTGGGCTTTATGCCCTCGGCGCTTGCCTCGGGCAAAAAAACGGTATTTTACTACAAGGGCAATGTCACTTTGCCGAAAAAAATGGACGAATGGCAGGACTTTATCCGTGCTTTTGCACGCTTCTTACTTTCGCGTTACGGCAAGGACGAGGTGCGCAGTTGGTATTTTGAGGTTTGGAATGAGCCAAATCTCGCCTGCTTTTTCAAGGGCGATATGCAGGACTATTACCGTCTGTATGCCGCCACGGCAAGAGCGCTGAAAAGCGTGGACGAACACTTGCAGGTGGGCGGTCCTGCCACCACCTGCAGTCGGCATTTGCCTGAATTTTTGGACTTTTGCCAAAAAGAAAATGTACCCGTGGACTTTGTAACCACGCACCAATACCCCACCGACGCGCTGGGGCACGCGCTGAACCGCGAACGCTTACAGCAAATTAAAAAGTTAAAAACACAGCCGACAGATACCTCTATGCGGTCGCTGTTACAGCCCATATTTGACAATGTAAACGATTTCACCCCCGATTTAAAGGGCTATATGACACGGGAAACAAAACGAGCGCGCAGTGAAGTGGGCGACCTTCCCCTCTTTTACACAGAATGGAGTATCAGCTCCAACTGCGTGGCGGCAATACACGATACGCCCCGTGCCGCTTCGTTTTTGGTAAAGACAGTGCTTGACAATCAAGGGATTATTGACGGGTCAAGTTATTGGACTTTTTCGGATATTTTTGAAGAATTATTCTTCTTCCCTGACCCGTTTTGCGGCGGATTTGGACTTTTGACCATAGACGGTATCCGAAAGCCTGCGTTTTGGGCGATGAAATTGCTCGCCGCTCTCCCCGACACACGATACACGCTGCCGATTACCGACGAAGATGTGGAAATGACCGCATTCCGCGGGGATAACGGCAATCTGTTTTTCATGCTCTATGCACAGAATTTTGCAGATGAACATAAGAATTACACTGTTTCCCTTTCGGTGGAAAATGCGCCCAAGTTCCAACAAGCGGTGGTGCAACGCGTCAACAGCCGCTCGGGCAATCCGGCGGCGCTGTGGGAAGAAATGGGCAAGCCTGCGGTGCTTTCCAATGAGGCGTTTGAAAAACTGCAAGCCGCTTCGCAAATTACAACCGAAACACTGCCGCTGAACAATACAAACACCTGTGCATCACTCCATATAACATTGGAAGACAACGAGGTCGTTTTGGTGGAATTACAGCGAGCATAAGCGAGGATTAAACATATGCGATACCAAATCAACAAAACCAATTACCGCGATTTTCAGAATTTCGCACAAAACCGTCTGCCCCACCGCAGTTACTTTATCCCATTTTTAAATCGGGAATGTTTAAACGGTACAACCTATCTTACGGAACGGTTTGAAAGTGACGCTGTACTGCTGTTGTCGGGCGAATGGGATTTTCGGTATTATAAATCGGCATCACAGTTAAAATCTGTATTGGATACGGACGCGCTCGATTTTGATAAGGTGCATATCCCCTCGACTTGGCAAAAAACGGGCTATGACCAAATCAATTATCTCAATTCGATGTATCCGTTTCGGTGCAATCCGCCGAAAACGCCGAAAAACTGCCCCGTAGGGCTTTACCGCAAGCAATTCACCTTGCAGAAGGAACAGGATTTCACCTATTTCATCACTTTTTTGGGGGTTGGGGCGTCCCTTGACCTGTATGTAAACGGCGAATTTGTGGGCTACGGCGAAGGCAGTCACAACAGCCGCGAATTTGACATCTCCGCCGTTTTGAAGAATGGTGAAAATGAACTTGTCGCTGTGGTTTATAAATGGTCAACAGGAACATATTTGGAATGTCAGGATATGTTCCGTGAAAACGGCATTTTCCGTGATGTGTATATCACAAAACAGCCGAAAGCCTATCTTTATGATTTTGCGTTTACCACCGAAAAAACCGAAAACGGCTATAACGCGGAAATTCGCGCTGAGGTGCGCGGCGATGGGAATATTCGCCTGCAGGCGGAACTGTATTTGGGCGAAACCTTACTTGCAAAAGCCACGAGCGACAGCAAAGAGCCCCTCGCCTTTCAAAATCTTGCGGTAAAAGAATGGAATGCGGAAAAACCTGTTTGCTATGATTTGATTTTGACTGTTTTATCCGATGAAAATGAACTGCAATGCGTGCGGCAAAAGGTCGGTTTTCGCACCATACAGTTAGACGGCTGCCGGTATCTCTTAAACGGACAGTGTATCAAATTAAAAGGCGTAAACCACCACGACACCCACCCCACAAGGGGCTATGCGATGACCGTGGCGGATTTGCAAAAAGACATTGAACTGATGAAAGAATACAATGTCAACTGTATGCGCACCTCGCACTACCCGCCCGACCCGATACTGCTGACGATGAGCGATGTGTACGGCATTTATGTGGTAGATGAGGCGGACATTGAAACCCACGGGTGCTTTATTAAAAACAATGCGGATTTAATCAGCGATGACCCCAAATGGGAGGCGCATTACCTTGACCGTGTTGCGGCGCTTTTTGAGCGTGACAAAAACCACCCTTGCGTGGTAATGTGGTCGATGGGCAACGAGGCAGGCGGTATTTGCAATTTTGACGCCTGCTACGAATATTTAAAATCAAAATCTAATATTCCCGTACATTATGAGCCTGCTTGCAGAAGCAAGCGTATTCGCTACGATATTTTGGCATACTTTTACACGCCGCCCGAGGAAATGCGTGCACTCGCCCGCGGCGAATGGAAAGACGAACGCTTTTATGACGCACCGTTTTTTCTGTGCGAATATGCGCACAGTATGGGCGTAGGTCCCGGGGGATTGGACGAATACTGGGATGTCATTTACAGCGACGAGCGTTTCTTGGGCGGTTGTATTTGGGAATGGGCAGACCACGCACACTATGACGAGCACGCCAAATACAAATACACCTACGGCGGTGACCACAAGGACCGCTTAAACAGCGGAAATTTCTGCTGTGACGGATTGTTTTACCCCGACAGAACGCCGTCGCCGAGTGCACTCTGTATGAAAAATGTATACAGTCCCCTGCACGCATACAAAAAAGACGGGAAATTTTATGTCACCAACCGCAACTGCTTTATTTCGACGGGCGGCGTGCATATTACCTGCAAGCTCCTCAAAAACGGTGACGAAGAAATACTCTTTGAAACCGATGAAGCAATCGCACCGCAGGATGTTTTAGAAATACCGATTAGCCCTGTTTACGGTGACACAGACGATGCATTTTTGATTTTCACTTACACAAACGCAGACAGTACGGAAATTGCCAAAGAACAGATTACTCTGCACGAATTTGTACCGAAAAAAGAGTTCCAAAATCAAAAACTTACTTGGTGCGAAAAAGACGGCAAACAGCAGTTGGCAGGAAATCCTGCACCGTTCGGTTTTGACAAAGACGGTAAACTGATTGCTTTGTGCGATTTAAACGGCAAGGCGGTGCTTACGAACCATACAGACGGATTTTCACCGATGCTCTATCAGGCAACGATTGATAATCACGCGTATATCCTCGGGGCGCTGAAAAAAGCAGGGCTTGACAAGTTGAAAGTGCAAAAAGCAAAATCCGCCTTTGACGAGTATCTAAACACCGTGGCCGAAACGCTGACGCTCTCTGCAAAGGGCAAAAAACGCTTTACGGTGGAAATCGTGCAAAAGGCAATTTCCGAAACTGCACTTTGTGTGACCGTATCGTTTAAAAGCCTTGTAAAAGCACCTTTGGATATGCTTCAAATGGGCGTAACCTTACCGCTGGACAGTGCATACAAAACTGTGCGCTATTACGGTTTGGGCGAAACGGAAAGTTATGCGGACTTTACAGCCGCCGACACCATGGGCATTTACGAAACCACGGCACAGGACATGTATGTGGAAAACATCAAGCCGCAGGAATCGGGCAACCGCTGTATGGTGCGTTTTGCCGAAGTGACCGACAAAGACGGGCACGGCATTCGCATTACGGCGCTGGACGCACCGTTAAACTTCAAGGCGGTAGATGTGGACGAGGAAAATCTGCGCAAAGCTAAGCATATCGAAGATGTGGTGCGCACAGACAAAACGATTGTGCACATCAACGGCTTTATGCGCGGCGTGGGCTCGCAAAGCTGCGGGCCTGACACCGCCGAACAATTTAAAAAAGTTATGCACTTAGGTGAAAGTTTCACCTATTCATTCAAACTTGAAAGAATATAAGCAGGAGGAAACATTATGCAACATTGGGTACTGCGATTTGACGGTGCGCCGTCCGAAATCAGAGAGGAAAACGGCAAAATCATTTTGGGAAATGAACTGGTACGCCGTGAGATTGAAACAGAGGGGTGCAAAACAGCATCTCTTAAAAATCTGCAAAAGGATTTGGAAATGGTCAGCGCTGCGCGCTCGGACTTTGCCGTGAAAATCGGCACAAAAACCTATGACGGAAACGATTTTTCTTTTGTAGAATACAAAAGTGTGCCCTGTCTTGAACGCGTGCCCTTTAAGGCATCGCCGACGATGACCTACGCGGGTACATACCCGCCCCCCGGCAAGGCGGTGGAGCTTCTTTACAAAGGCAAAGAAATGCCTGTAAAGGTTACTGTTCGCTATGAAATCTATGACGGAATGCCTGTTGTTATGAAAGTCTTGACCGTGGAGAACTGCGGCGAGGATACGCTGGCGGTAGACAACATTTTTACAGATGTAATGGAAATTACCGAAAACCGCGACACGCTGTTTGTAGACAGCGACTATAACTCCACCACGCAGTTTTTGGGGTTGGAACTTTCAAAATACGCCAAAAACTACGCGCGGTATCACTATGATGTTTTAGAGGTTGCGCCCTTACAGCGTATGAATGTGAAACTGAAAAAGAGCGAAACGGTTTCGTCTATTACGGCATATGAACTGCTGTTCAACACCGAGTATTATGAAAATCGTTTAATTGAGGTTAAGGAAATGTACCGCCGCATTGCCCCCTGGTGCACGGACAATGTATTGTTTTTCCATTTGATTTCCAACAACAGCCGTACCATTCGCAAGGCGGTTGACCAGTGCGCCGAGGTAGGTCTTGAAATGATTATTCAATCCTTCGGCTCGGGCGTCAATATGGAAAGCGACAACAACCGGTACTTAAACCGTATCAAGTCTGCCTATGATTACGGACATCAAAAGGGCCTTCGTATGGGCGCATACACCCTCGCCTATGTGAAAAATTACCGCCCTGTAAAAGGTGACGAGGCATTAAACCACGACGGCAGTCACATTTGCCGTTGCCTTGCCTGCGACTGGGCAGAGAAGTATATGAAAGATGTTATCCGCTTTATTGACCGCACGGGCGCAGACGCGGTGGAAATTGACGGACCTTATGGAATGCTGATGTGCTCGGGCGGCAAAACGCACCGTCACGATGATTTTACCGACTCGCAGTATAAGCAATGGAAAGCTTCGGTTGTGGATTGGTACCAAGAATTAAAATCCCGCGGCATTTACATCAATGCACCCGACTGGCATTACTTAAACGGCACCAACCGCAGCGGTGTCGGGTATGAGGAAATCGCATTTTCTGAAAAACGCGCGGAACAGCTTGTGACCTCGCGGATTTACTATTACAAAGGTACATTTGACAAAAACCCGTCGCAGGGCTGGGGCTTCTTGCCTTTGAATGTATATCACGGCGGCGGCAAGGACGCACAGTTCTTCCCGACCGAGCAAAACGCCTTTGAATTTGACTGGGCAATGGCGCAGTTAACTGCAAGCGGCGTTTGGCCCACCATTCGCGGCAGAAAGGTGTATGACAGCGAAAAGGGCAAAGAGATTTTCAAAAAATGGGTAACTGTTTTCAAGAAGTACCGCCATGTGTTAAACGGCATTACGGTCCACTTTATGCCGCCCCGCATTGATACCGACCGCCCCGACCGCACCACCTGCATGGACGCGATTATGAACCAACTGCCTTACGGGGACGAGCGCGGCTTTGTGATGTTCTTTAACCAGACGGACAAGGAGCGCACAGAGGAAATCACTTTACCTGTATATTACACGGGGCTGACAGACCTTTCTGCGCCCCCTGCCCCCTTCGAGAACACCAAAAACAGCGATGTTTCCTACCCGCTGTACGGTGAGGAAATCGCGCCGCTTGTGATTAAAGCCCGTGACGGCTCTTCACGCACCTATATTACGGACGATAAGGTGATTGACAAGCCCATTCCGCCCCTTGCAACGGCTTCGGACACCGACCGTGAAATCTGCATTTCGGCTGAGGATAAAGAGCCTGTCAACTATAAAATCGACACAAACGGCAATGTGCATATGAAAATTACTCTGCCTGCAATGTCTTACCGCTGGTATGTTTTGCGTGCGCCTGAGAAAGGAAATGAAACGAAATGAAAGAAGTATTGAAAACCGCCGTTATCGGGTTAGGACAGCGCGGTATGCAGTTGATTGAGCCGATGCTCAGAATGGACGATGTGCAAATCGTCGGCGTTTGCGACACCTACGAGGACCGTGTGGAGCACGCGGCAAAAACGGTGGAAGACGCCTGCGGCAATTCCCCGTTACAGACAAAGGATTACAACGAAATCTTAAATATTGCGGATTTAGATGTGGTTGTAATTGCCACTTCGTGGGAAAAGCACATTGAAATCGCCATTGCCGCTATGAAAAAAGGCATTTTCACAGCAATGGAGGTAGGCGGCACTTACAATTTGCAGGAATGCTTTGATTTAGTGGAAGCACAGGAAGCAAGCGGTACACCGTTCTTCTTCCTGGAAAACTGCTGCTACGGTCAGCGGGAACTGATGTGCCTAAATATGGCGCGTCAAGGGCTCTTCGGCGAAATCGTGCACTGCGACGGCGCTTATTGCCACGATTTAAGAAACGAGGTTTCTTTCGGTAAAGAAAACCGCCACTACCGCCTTGAACACTATAAGCATCACAACTGCGAAAACTACCCCACCCACGATTTAGGACCGATTGCAAAGATTTTGAACATCAACCGCGGCAACCGTATGGTTCGTCTTGTTTCTATGGCGAGCAAATCCTGCGGACTGAAACAGTATATCCGTGACAAAAAGGCGGATGACGCCGAACTTTTAAACACCGAATTTAAACAGGGCGATATTGTAAAAACACTGATTACCTGTGAAAACGGCGAAACAATCACATTAACCCTGGATACAACGCTCCCCCGCATTTACAGCCGCCAATTCACCGTGCACGGCACAAAGGGTATGTACCAAGAGGACGGCGATTATGTGTTCCTTGAAAAAGATTATGGCGGAGATATTGTCGAAATTGATATGGACCCCCAAAAGATTTGGAAAAATGCGGATACATACGCCGAAAGTTACAACAACGACCTTTGGCTCCATAAATCCAAGGGTATGCTGGAAAGCGGCCACGGCGGTATGGATTACCTTGTACTGCGTGCGATGGTCAACGCCGCAAAGGGTGAAACAACCCCTGCCATTGATGTATATGACGCGGCATCGTGGATGTGCATTACGGCGCTGTCCGAACAGTCCATCAAAAACGGTAATGTCCCTGTGGAAATCCCCGATTTCACAAAGGGTAAATATAAAACACGCACAGATAAATCCACGGGAAAATACGCGTTAGATTAACGGAGAGGGCTTATGAAACAGATAAAAAAGATTCTATGTGTCGGTTTGGCTGTGCTTTTTGTACTGTCGCTTGCCTCCTGCGCAAAACAGACAGGAGTTATAGAATTAAAATCCGTTCCCACAAATTTAAGCGTTCCCGAGGAACGGGAACGGGAAGTTTTGGCGGGGGATATTTTTGTATCCCCCAACGGTGATGATACCAACAGCGGTGCAAAAGACGCTCCTGTTAAAACCGTAGAACGGGCATTGGAACTTGCACGCGCGCTCGAGAAGGCAGAAAAGGTGATTTCCTTTGCCGCAGGCGAATACAATGTCACCGCCGTTACGCTGACCGCGCAAGACAACGGCACGGTGTTTTACGGTGAGGGAGAAGTCATTTTCAACGGCGGCGTGACGCTGGACAGCGCTGACTTTACATCATACCGTGATAACATTCAGGTGCTGGATTTGGCGAAATACGGCGTCACAAAAGAGCGAATCGGCGATGTTAAAGCGTTTGGGCAATTCAATCAAGCGGCAAAATATGACGAAGAAGGCAGTTTGTACTGCGAACTGTTTTTTGACGGAGCGCGTATGACGCTTGCCCGTTACCCGAACGAGGGCGAAGAAGACCTAAAAACAGACAAAATTATCGACAACGGCGATTCCAAGGAAACATACACCTCTGAAGGTACCGTTCAGAACCCCGATTGGGCGGATATGAAAAATCCGCGCGGCGGTACCTTTGCGGCGGATAAAACGCTCACCGACCGTATGGCGACTTGGACAAACAGCCCCGACATTTGGCTGTTCGGTTATTTCCAATATGACTGGGCAGACTCCACCACCCCCCTCGCCGCTTTCACTGCGGACAGCATTACCACAAAATACGCAAGTGTGTACGGTTTTAAAGAGGGCGCGCCCTACTATTTCTTCAATGTTTTTGAGGAATTGGACACTGCGGGAGAATGGTACATTGACAAAGAAAACTTGAAGCTGTACTTTATTCCCCCTGCCGATTTTGCGGGCAAAACCATTGAACTTTCTTTGGAAACAGAGGATTTGTTCACGCTGGATAATGCCGAAAATATCACATTTGACGGCATTACACTGTGCGGCTCCCGCGCAGGTGCTGTTAAGGGCACAGGCAACAAGATTACCGTTAAAAACTGCACAATAAAGAATGTGGGCGAAAGCGCAATTGAATTAGAGGGCGAGAAAATCCGCGTAGAAAACAACACCATTACCGCCACGGGCAAAGCCGGTGTTGTGCTGACAGGCGGTGACCGTGAAACGCTCACATCTTCCGAAAATGTTGTTACAAACAACCTTATCTACAACTGGTCACAGGTATACAGGACCTATCAGGCGGCGGTGGCACTCCACGGTGTGGGCGCAGTTTGCAGTCACAATGAAATTTACAACTCCCCCCACGAGGCAATTACATACAGCGGCAACAACCATATCATTGAATATAATGTCATTCACGATGTGGTGCTGAAATCCTCCGACGCGGGTGCAATTTACGCAGGGCGCAGTTGGAACTATTACGGCAATATCATTCGCTACAACTGCCTGTACAATATTGGTTCCCCCGAATTTGCCGCCAGTGGTATTTACTTTGACGACGCACTTTCAGGTCAGTCTGCATACGGCAATTTGCTTGTAAATATTTACGGCTATGCATTCCTTTTAGGCGGCGGGCGTGATTTAGAGGTTAAGAACAATGTGATTGTAAACGCAGGAATGCCCGTATATTATGACGACCGTGCCATTGACAGCATCGGTAAAAACGGCGGTTGGTTCAGCCATTCCAAAACGCCGGGCGAGGGACTTTGGGCAACACTTGCAGAGTTTGATGTAAACGCCGAGCCTTGGAAAACGGCGTATCCCGAGCTTTCAAAGCTTAGCGACGATTTTTCAAACACAAACGACCCCGCCTTTGCCGCAAACCCTGCAAACAGCGATGTTTCCAACAACATTGTGGTAAACAGCCAAAAGAGTATCGGCGAAATTTCAAAGAGTGCCCAAAAGTACAGCACCTTCGATAATAATTCGCTTTACACTTTTAAAAACAGCCCGTTCGGCGATAACGGCGATTACAGCATTGCCGTTACGGACAACAGCGGCTTTACGGCACTTCCCACACAGGAAATGGGCCGCACCTATACATACGATGCGTAAAACAATCACCGTAGCAAATGCAGTTTTCCGCTATGTTGCATTCAGTAAAAAAAACTGATAGAATAGGAAAAAGATGGGGGGGGAATTTTATGACAACGGTAAAAGAAGGTACACAATTAACCCGTTCTGCAAATAATCACACCGTGGATTTATTAAAATTCATCGGCAGTATTATGATTTTTACTATGCACATTTCCGCGTTTCGCGACTATGGGGAAGCCTCTTTCGCTTGGATGCTGTTATCGCGATGGGCTGTACCTTTCTTTTTCATCACCTCTGCATATTTTTTATTTCGCAAGGGGGAAAACGGCAATATCACACGCTCGGATTTAATGAAATATTTAAAGAGAATTGCCACACTGTATTTTTGTTGGTTCTTATTTAATTTGCCGAGCGTGGTGTATTCCAGACTCTACGCACCGGGCATCACAAATCTAAAAACCTGGCTGAATTTTTTGCGCTGTGCGTGTCTGTCCTCCACATTTACCGGTTCCTGGTATTTGGCAAGTTGTATGTTCAGCGCTGTCTTCATTTATCTGCTCAGCAAAAAATTGCGGTCAAGCACCGTATTGGCCATTGCGCTGTGTGTACAAACCGTTTGCGTTTTTACTTCCCTTTATGCCGGGTTTCTGCCGCCGAAAATCGACGAGTTACTCACGGTGCTGTGCTTCCCGCTCAATCTTTGCGGCGGCGTAGTCTATTTTGCTTTGGGCAAGTTTGTAGCCGAAAAGGAACACATATTTAAAAGTCTTCGCTTCACCGATTGTGTGTTTTTCGCGATTTTCTTCTACGGGCTGTATATTTTAGAAATTCGTCTTTCAAAATCCTGCGGCGTTTATCGTTTTTCGGACGAAGCGTTTTCCTTAATCCCTGTCAGTCTGTTCATTCTTCTCGGCTGTCAAAAGTGTACTCTGCAACTGCGCCATTCCAAAGGACTGCGCAAAATGAGCACAGTGATTTACTGCTGTCAGGGCAATATTTTACTGTTTCTTCCCAAAATATTGGGACATTACGGCATTACGGCATCTTTGACGCAATTTTTGTTCGGCGCGCTTTGCGCTACGGCGATTATCCTGATTGTTTTTGCTTTGCAAAAAAGTAAAAAACTGAAATGGGCAAAGTATTTAACTTAAGCGTGAAAACGAGAGGCAGCAAAAAACTGTCTCTCGTTTTTACGCGCATATCCTTGACAAGTCTGCATCCAACCGATATAATCTTATTGACTAATTAGTCAATAATGAGAGGATACAAGTAATATACTGTCTTATTAAGAGCAAAAAGAGGGTTCTATGAAAAAAGCAGAAAAAACGGAAATCACGAAAGAAAAAATCTTAAAAGCGGCGATTACGGAATTCGGAACCTACGGCTACGACGGTGCCACAGTCAATCAGCTTTGCCGTCATCACAATATTTCAAAAGGGTTAATTTATCATAATTTTGACAGTAAAGGCACGCTGTATCTCTGCTGTGTGGAACTGGCGGTCAACGCTTTCATTACACATATGTCTGCATTCCATTTCGGAACGGATTTTAAACTGTATATGCAGGAAAGATACAACTTTTTTAAAAAAAATCCTGATTGCGGCCGCTTAATTTTCGCCACGGTGCCCACCTCGGAGGACAAAGCGTTTACAAATGCTTTGCGGGAAATCAGAAACCGATTTGATACATTTAATGCACACTTGTATTTGTGTGCGGTGGACAGTCTCAAACTGCGAAACGGCATTTCACGCGAGGACGCACTGCAATACTACGGGCTTTTGCAGGATATGCTCAACAGTTACACAAGCATCAGCCGTGTGTCTGACAGCTGCATAGCTGTGCTGGACAATCACGAAAAACATCTTGAAAAAATCTTAGATTATATGCTTTACGGCATTGCGGAGGAAAAAATATGAAAAAGGTTATAGTCGTTTCTAAAACGCATTTGGATTTAGGATTTACGGACTACGCCGAGAACATTCGGCAAAAGTACATAAACACCTTTATCCCGTCCGCCATCCAACTTGCGGAGAGCATAAACACCGAAACGGACAAAAAGTTTATCTGGACCACCGGTTCGTGGATTTTAAAAGAAGCGCTCCGCGACGGAACACAAGCGCAGAAAGTGGCTTTGACGAAAGCGCTGAAAGACGGCAATATTGTGCCGCACGCACTTCCTTTCACCACGCACACCGAGCTGTTGGACGCAGAAACGCTTTCTTACGGGCTCTCGATTGTAGACGAGCTTGACGCCACTCGCGGCAAAAAAACCGTTTCGGCAAAAATGACCGATGTGCCCGGACACACGGCGGCGATTGTACCGTTACTTGCCGCGCACGGCATTAAACTGTTACATATCGGCGTAAACGGTGCGTCTGCCGTACCCGAAGTGCCCAAATGCTTTTTGTGGAAAGTGGGCGGCGCCGAAGTGGTAGTGGTCTATTCGGGCGATTACGGCGGGGCATACAAAAGTGAATTCGCAGAAGAAGTATTATACTTTGACCACACCCTCGACAATCACGGTGCACCCGCCCCTGAAGCCGTACAGAAAAAGCTTGCAGAGATACAAAAAGAATATCCCGATTATATGGTTTCTGCCGGCACTTTGGACGAATTTGCCGAGGCGATTTGGGCGGTTAAGGACAAACTGCCTATTTTGACGGGTGAAATCGGCGACACTTGGATTCACGGTAGTGCCGCAGACCCCTATAAATCCGCCGCATTGCGCACGCTGATGCGCTTAAAGCGAGAATGGTTGCAAGACGGCACAATGGAGCGTGATACCGACGAATACAAAGGCTTTTCCGACGGGCTGTTATGTGTTGCAGAGCATACCTGCGGTATGGACAGCAAAATCAGTTTTGCGGATTATGAAAACTACTTAAAAGCAGATTTCAAAACAGCGCGGGAAAAAGACGATGTTACAGCAAAACATATTTTCCGTGATTTTCCCCACGGAATTGTTGCCGCATTTAATCGGCGTTTCAACTCCAATCAGAAAAAAGGCTCGTACCGTGTGATTGAAAAGAGTTGGGCGGAACAGCGGGCGTATATTGACAAGGCGGTTTCATCTTTGTCCGACGCACACAAGGAAATTGCGCTGAAAGCCTTAGATGCATTGCGTCCCGAAAGTCTCCCCACAGCGGAAAGTGCGGGAAAATATACAAAGCCCGTATCCTTTGGCGGATATATGCTGTCACTCAACGAACACGGCGGTATAGAACATTTCACGCACAATGACACGGAAATTATCAAACAGAATAACGAACCGATTTTGCAATATCATTCTTACAACAAATCGGATTATGATTTCTGGTTTACCCATTATGCACGGAATATGAAAGCAAACGGCGGCTGGGCATATCCCGATTTCGGCAGACCGCTGTTGAAATATGCCGAGGGTAAATACCCCACAGGGCGGTTCTTCTACAAAATGACCGACAGCGCGGTTTGTGAAACGGCAGACGGCGTAAAAATTTTTGTAACATTGCAATGCGACAAAAAACTGTGCGAAGAACTCGGTGCACCGCGGAATGTGCAGATTGTATATACCCTATCTGCCGACGGACTGTGTTTTTCACTCCTGTGGACGGGCAAAGATGCCAATCGCTTGACGGAAGCCATCTTTTTGCATCTTGTCCCCGCCGCTACGGGTGACAATTTCCGACTGCAAAAACTCGGCACGGAAATCGACTACCGCACTGTCGCCTCTATGGGCGGTCGCAATTTGCACGCCGTTGAAAAAAGCATATTGCGCACCGCAGACGGCAAGTATGATTTTGTGAGCCTGCACGCACCGCTGATTTCTGTGGGCAAGGGCAAAATTTTGGAATATGATAACAAAATTAAGGATGTTGAAAAAGACGGCATTTCCTATGTGCTTTGCGACAATGTTTGGGGCACGAACTTCCCACTTTGGTATGAGGATAACGCCAAATTTGATTTTGTAATTACACCCGCAAAGGAAGAAACGAAATGAAACTGATTTACAGAAAACCGCTTATCTTCCCCACATGGGGCATTTTCAGCGGCAAAGATGCAGGCAAAACCTACTACCGTCTTGAAAACGATTGCGTGGTGTTTGCGCCTGAAAAAGACAAACTTCCCCATCATAATCATATTGAGATGACAGGCTTTGAGGCATCGTCGATTATCAGTTATAAAGTGGACGAGCAGAAACGCTTAAAACTCTATTCCTTTTGTGTTTTTCCGCAAATCCGCGTAATTCCCAATGAAACCAGAGGCGGTTTAACGTGTCATTTTCAAAATGCCGAATTGCATTTTGAAAATGCAAAGGCAGAGGTTACCGAAATTCGATTTAACGGCATTTTGCAAATCAAAGAACAGGCAGGCAATGTAGAAATTTGCCGCCGTATAACCGCGGCACGCGGTAAAAAGGCGCTGATTGAAGAAATCACGGTAAAGAATACGGACTCTGCCGCCGTGCACTTTACCTTAAAAACCGACAAGCCGCAACGCTCAATCAAAAAGATATTTATGGTGGAAAACCACGACCAAGAGATATGCACCGTCGCTTTTGACGGTGAAACAAGGCTTACAAGCCGAAGTGTGCAGTTGACACTCCCCGCAGGGCAGGAAAAAGTGATTACAATTTGCTACGGTGCGGAAAAACTGACTTTGCAAGATGCAAAAGCAGAGTTGGATTTGCGAGCACAGTTTATTGCTGACTCAAAATCCCGTTTGAGAATAAAAACGCCGGACGAAACTTTAAACCGTATGTTGGATTTTTGCAAAATCCGTGCGAGTGAGAGCATTTTCAATACGAAAAACGGCTTCATGCATGCACCCGGCGGCGGCAATTTTTACGGTGCGCTATGGACAAATGACCAATGCGAATACGCAAATCCGCTGTTTGCGTATTTAGGTTATAAAACCGCACAAGAGCAGTCTTTAAACTGTTATCGGTTGTACGCAGACCTCGCAAAGCCCGACAAAGCC
>JBJEPR010000080.1:0-4732 GCA_051881335.1 Candidatus Fimenecus sp.
TTACTTCACACACTCCTCTGTCTCCCACGGCCACGGATTTTTAAGCCAGTCTTCTCCGGCGCCCGAGCCTGCCGAAAGCGGACCGAATTTCGCTTCAAAATCTGCAAGCTGTGCGCGGTATTCAGCGGCGTATTTTTGGTTTCTGCGCATCGCATTTGCATCGCATGGATGGGTATCCAAATATAAATGCAACTCCCAAAGCATAAATTGCGTCTCTGAAAGCGATTTCAGGCATTTTTCGCGTTCACTAATCATCATACACATTTACCTCCCAAAAACGGCTTATCGAGGTCAGGAAACGCCGTTCCGCTGCAAAGGGCTTTTTCTTTGGTATATGTCGTTGTATTTGTTTGAAACGGCACATATGCCATGGTCGTTACAGGATTGCACGGCAATTTTGAAATTCCCGTATATTCCGATACTGTATCTTCCGGGCAATGCGCTTCTTTTTGCGGCACTTCCGGTGTGCAGTCGCAATACTCCAAATACTCTTTCAAAGCATTCTCTCCTTTTAATTCGGAACTTCCTCCTACTGCCATTGTATGCTTTGCCACTGCATTTGCCAATAAAAAAGAGCCTTACTCTTTTCAAAGTAAGACTCTTAGTCACAAGTTATGATAACGGCAGTACCTTACAGGACATAAATCACAACATCCCGACTGCCCCACTGTCTGCATTCAGACTCGGTATTCATAAACAAATCCACTGTAAATTTGCCTTTGTTGACAAATCCGCCGGTATCTGCGGCAATCGCATAGCCATACACAATACCGTCCGTGGAAACAATCCACAATTCACTGCCATACGGAATTTGATTGGGATTTACAGCAATATAACCCGGTTTTACGGTTCTGCCGCTGGCGGTTTTTGAACCGGGTGCGGCTGTATATGCCGCCGCTTTACCGGTAATAATCTGTTTATATTCCGTCGGCGCGCCGTTTTCAATTTTCAAAGAAGCGGGTTGCGTCAACTCCGAAATCGGCGTACCGCCGTTTCTGAGACTTGCCACAGCAATCGCCTTTTGTTTTGTACCGACCGTTGTAATTTGCGGTACGGCTTCTGTCAAAATCGTTTCCGAAAGTACTTCGGAAGAGGCATAAACACCGTCTACGATTTTGTCTCGGTAGGTCACCGTCTTTTCGCCGTTTTGTCCGGCCTGCGTGATTTCACTCTGCCCTTCATATAAAGATGCAGACTTCACGGTTTTTTTCGCAAAGGCAATTTTTTCGTTCACCGTGCGTTCTGTATAAGTTACACGGTATACCATAATTTCCAAATTGTCATACAAGGCTTCCGACAAAGCAGGCTGTACCTCATCGTTTTCGCCCATCGTGACATTCGCTTTTTGCAATGCATCTGCTACAGTGCCTTCACCGATAAGCAATGCGGTGGTTACACCGTCAGCAGTAACATTGATGTGATATGCATTTGTCAGTTTCACCACTAAACCGTCAAACAGAACGGTATCGGTCGGCACACTGACAAGTTGCCCTTCCTCCACGGTTACGGCAAGCGTATTCAGCAAATCGGAAACCGTGCCGGCGAGTACGGTTTGCGTGCTGACGCCATTCAAATCCACAAAAGTGACGGAAGCTGCACGATAAATCGTAATCACGCTGTCCTCACCGGGGGTAAAAGCCTCCAAAGAAAGCTTATCTTTGTCAGACAGAATAATTTCTGCCTGTTCCACAATTTCGTACGCATCGTTTTTCGATGTTTCTACTCTTGTGATTTCCGAGCCGTCATAAATGTCAACGACATACGGACTCGGTGCGGCAGCAAAAGCAGTTCCGGCGCAAAGTACGGCAAACGCCATAATCAGCGCGGTCACCTTCCAAAAGGTGGCACGGGTTGCTTTTGCATACCCTTTTAATTCAGTAATCATCATTCTGCTCCTTTAACTCATACCTCTTTAAGGGTCTTTGCGCAAAGAGGCTGTTGGACGCCAATCCGTACAGAAGAAAAGAGAAGTTATTTGAACGGATTTTTACGGCGCCACGGTTATTATCGCTTGTGACAACGGCATTATATTTCCAAGATTTCTAATTGTCAAATTTTTAAAATCAAAGATTTTGTCTAAGTTGCACAAATTCATATTTCTAAATCTGACAAAATCAAGGTTTTTCAGGCGAGTTTTTGAACATTCGTTCTGAAATCCGGGTGAATATTTGTGAAAAAGTTAAAAATCTAATAAATTGTTACAAAGGGGTTACAAATGGGGAATAATGGTCGGTTTTTAACCGCTTTTTAGCCACTTTTCCAAATACAGTATATGCATTTTCAAGAAAAGTATGCATTTTTGAAATCCAAGCGGGTATAAATGGAAGTAAATCTACCGAAATGAACTGTTTTTTCGGTATACACTCCCCACTGTGCGCCCTAAATATTGCCTAAAACTGTATCCGCAATGCACTTTTTTGTTTTTAGAAAAAATATAGTATTTTTCAGTCGATTATGCTATACTGTAATCGCGCAGGAAAGCATCAGTTTTTATAGAAATTTCAGCTAAAAAAAAGCGTATATATAATAGTATAGGAATTTTTGTATGAAAGAGTTTATGATTACCAAAAATGACGCCGGTCAACGGCTCGACAAATTTTTACACAAAACCGTACCGAATTTGCCGCAATCACTGCTTTACAAATCCATTCGGACAAAAAATATCAAAGTAAACGGCAAACGGGCGGAAATTTCCACGCGGCTTTGCGAGGGTGACTCGGTAAAAGTGTTTGTTGCAGATGAATTCTTTGCGCAATCGGAAACCGTATATGATTTTTTGCGCGCAGGCAAAGCACTGGATATTGTCTATGAGGACGAAAATGTCCTGTTGCTCAATAAAAAGGTCGGCGTGCTATGCCATCCGGATGACAGAGAATATATTGACACGCTCATTGGGCGCGTAAAACGCTATTTATATGACAAGGGCGAATACTTGCCACAGCAAGAAAATTCCTTTACACCCGCCCTTGTAAACCGTATTGACCGCAACACGGGCGGTATTGTGATTGCGGCGAAAAATGCGGAAACCTTGCGAATTCTCAATCAAAAAATGAAAGACCGTGAACTGCACAAGTTTTATTTGTGCATAGTTCACGGGGATTTACAACCGAAAAGCGGCACCCTTTCAGGGTATCTCGTCAAAGACGAGCGCAAAAACAAGGTGGCGGTATCGAAAAATGCCAGCGCGGGCGCAAAGGAAATCCGAACAAAATACAAGGTATTGGACTGTGACGGCAATTTAAGCCTTGTGGAAGTGGAATTGCTTACGGGGCGTACGCACCAAATCCGCGCACATTTTGCCTCTATCGGTCACCCGCTCTTGGGAGACGGCAAATACGGTACAAATGCGCAAAACAAAAAATACGGCTACAAAAAGCAATTTTTGTATTCCTATAAATTGGTATTTGACTTTACCACGGACGCGGGAATTCTAAATTATCTCAATAACAAAGATTTTGAAGTAGGCGATGTGTGGTTTAAAGAGGAATTCTACAACAAGGGGCTTTAATAATGAATACCATAAAAGCGGTAGTTGAACAACAATTACATACGGCTGTTATTTCTGTTACTGACATAGGGAAGGGCGCGACTGCAACGGCTTTTTGCGTCGAAACCAAAACAGCGCCCTGCAAACTTGTTGTAAAAACGGGAAAATACGCTGAGCTTCTTTGCCGTGAAAAAGAAATGCTGGATTTTTTAGCGTCAAAAGTGCACTATAAAGTCCCGAAAACCTATTTTTATGTCCAAGACGGAGACCGCGCATATCTAGGTATGGAATACATAGAAGGTACAAACGGTGCAAAGCGCAAAATACTCCTTTTACGGAACAAAAAGAAACTCGCCAACAGCATTGTTGACGGACTTCTTGATATGCAAAGCGTCAAAAACGACAAATTCGGGTCGTTTGATAACGCCGAATATGATACTTGGCAAGAATACTATAAGGACTTCTTTGAAAGCATCTTTGCGTTTGCTATGGCAAAATACAAAAACGGCGAGATAAAGCGTGTTGTGATGGACGCGCTGAACGAAGCAAGATTTCACTTTGATGCTATATTTCAGGATGTCGGCACAACGGCCTGTATTTCTCATGGAGATTATTGGATGGCAAATATGCTGATTGACACAAAAAACTGTACGGTAGCAGGTGTGATTGACCCCAACAATGTAGCGTGGGTTGAGCCGGAATACGAGTTGTTCGCCATGACCGTGGGACACGGCAAAATCCTAAATCTATACAAAATCTATAAGAACCGAAAGACGGTCAGCCGATACTGTGACTTAAAAATTGAATTGTATGCACTTGTGAATGAGTTGGATTGGTATAAAAATTTAGGCTTTTGCCCGAAAAATTATTTGTATTACAGAGCGCGGCGATTACGCAAACAGATAAAGAAAAATAAACTGAAAGAGACAGAGAGCTAACTGCTTTCTGTCTCTTTTTTCATCGTATTGTCTTGTTAACGGCGGGAGCTGACAGCGCCCTACCCGTATAAAACTTTATTACCGATTTTTCTGCAAAATCAAAATTGTTGCATAATGCGGGATTGCAAAGGTTTCGGGGACGGTATTTAAAAATGCTTTATGTTCTTTTTCAAATGCGGCAATTTTAGCAGATGACAGCGACGATGCGCCGATGCCGCGACAGGCAACTATTCTGCCGTGCCAAGTTTCACGGGTAAAGGGAATATCTATATCAAAGCCAATCGAATTTTCAACCGTGAAAAGGTTA
>JBJEPR010000081.1:0-4730 GCA_051881335.1 Candidatus Fimenecus sp.
ATTGGTGCGTGATATCAATGTTTCGGTGCTGGAGTCCGGCTCAAAAGACCTTGTGGATTATGCAACCAAGCTGTTTGATGAACTGACGGGTGTTTTGGGGCTGGTTTACAACCGTAAAGCCGAAACCCTTGACAGTGATATTGAAGCGCTGATTGAAGCGCGTCAAGAAGCACGCAAAGCAAAAAAATGGGCGGAGGCGGACCGCATCCGTGACGAATTGAAAGCACAGGGCATTGTTTTGGAGGATACGCCGCAAGGCGTGAAATGGCACCGCGCGTAATTTGCGGTGACAGAAAGCGAAGGAGGACTATATGGAAGTTTTAAACAGAGCCGCAATTAAAGCGGACGCACGCAATTTTATCGGGCAAAACCGCCGCTGGCTTACTATGGCGCTGGCAGGCTTACCGCTGTTTTTGCTGTCAGCTGCCGTTTCCGGCGGGATTACGGTTTTACAGCAGGCTACGCAAGACGGCGATGTGCAGTACACCGCTTCTGTCGGCAGTAATGTCATTGCGTGGCTGCTTATCCCGTTTTCCGTGGCAATGGCTGGGTATTATTTAAACCAAATCCGCGGCTTTAATCCGAATTGGCAGAGCCTTTACAAAGAGGGCTTGGACCGCTACGGTAAGTATTTTACCGTTGGGCTTGTCACACAGATTTTTATTTATCTGTGGATGCTTTTATTGATTGTACCGGGGCTTATCAAAGCTTATGAATACCGCTTTGTGTACAATATTATCCACGACAATCCGAACCTGTCGCAAAGTCAGGCGCGCAATTTGAGCCGCCGGTTGACCGATGGCTTTAAGACGGATTTATTTGTACTGGATTTGAGCTTTATTTTGTGGTATATGCTGACGGGCGTTACTTGCGGGCTTGCGGCATTTTATGTTGTGCCGTATGTGCAAACCACACAGGCAATGTATTATGAAAATTTAAAGAGCTATGCGATTTCGACGGGCAGAGCTGCGCCCGAGGAATTCGGGATGATGCCCATACCGCCGTACGGCGCACAGCCGCCTTTTGCGGGGCAGCCCTATGCGCAAAATCCGCAGACACCGTATCAAGTAAATCCCTATGCGGCAAACCCCTATGCACAGCAAAATCCCTACACGGCAAATCCGTATGCGCAAAATGCACCATATACGCCGGGGCAAGCCCCCTACGCGGACCCGAATGTGCAGGCGCAAAGCGCACAGCCCTTTACCCCGCCTGCACCCGAAAGCACCTTTGTACCGGGTGAGGATGCGCCGACTGCGGACAAAACCGTTTTAAACGGTGAAGAAGTGGACAACGATCAACAAGATTTTTAAAATGCGGAGGCATTCCAAATGAAATATGTAGTGGTATTATGTGACGGTATGGCGGACTATCCCGTGCCCGCCTTAGAGGGCAAAACCCCGATGATGTGCGCAAACAAGCCGCATATGGACGCGCTCGCCCAAAAAGGCGAGGTCGGGCTTGTACGCACGGTTGCCGCAGGGTTAAAGCCCGGCAGTGATGTTGCCAATATGAGCGTTTTGGGCTTCGACCCGAAACAGTATTATACGGGGCGTTCACCTTTGGAGGCGGCAAGCATCGGTGTGGATTTGAAAGATACCGATGTAACCTTGCGCACCAATCTCGTCACCCTATCCGACGCGCCGAATTACGAGGATAAAACGATGGTGGACTATTGCGCGGGCGATATTTCCACGGCGGAAGCGGCGGAAATTATGCAAGATGTCGAAGCGCACTTCGGCAACGAAATGTTTAAGTTTTATGCGGGCGTCAGTTACCGCCATTGCCTTGTGTGGGCAAACGGCACAACCGACCTCGGCAATATGACGCCCCCGCACGATATTTCAGGGCGCGTGGTCGGCGAATATCTTTCCAAATCCGAAAACGCGAAACCGCTCATTCAAATGATGAAAGACAGCTATGCGTTTTTGTCCGAACACCCCGTCAACAAAAAGCGTGTTGCCGAGGGCAAACGCCCCGCGAACTCCATTTGGATGTGGGGCGAGGGCAAAAAGCCGATGTTGCCCGCGTTTTCTGATGTATACGGCAAAAAAGGCGCTATCGTTTCGGCGGTTGACCTGTTAAAGGGTATTGCCAAATGTGCAAAAATGGAAGCACCCGAGGTCGAGGGCGCAACAGGCTATATCGACACCAATTTCGAGGGCAAAGCACACGCTGCAGTGGACGCGCTCAAAAACGGCTGTGACTTTGTTTATATCCATTTGGAAGCGCCCGACGAGTGCGGTCACAGAAACGAACCCGAAAACAAGGTAAAAGCCATTGAAATGATTGACAGCCGCGTACTGCCGATTGTGCTCGACGGCTTACAGGAAATCGGCGAGGACTACAAAATTATGATTTTGCCTGACCACCCCACACCGATTGTCACCCAAACCCACGCCGCCGACCCCGTACCGTATTTGATTTATCACAAGGCGAACGAAAAACAGGGCGTGGAAACCGTCAATGAGGAAACCGCAAAAAATACGGGCGTATTCATCGAAAACGGCCCCGATATTATGCGGAAATTTTTGGAGGAAGCATAAATGCAGGATTACGCGATTGAAACCAAGTGTGTGCAGTGCGGGTACAGCCCCAAAAACGGCGAGCCGCGCGTACTGCCGATTTACCAAAGCACAACCTATAAATACGATACCAGCGAAGCGATGGCAAAGCTGTTCGATTTAGAGCCCGGGTATATGTATACCCGCCTTGCCAATCCCACCAACGATGCCGTCGCCGCAAAAATCACCGCGCTCGAGGGCGGCGTTGCGGGTGTGCTGACTTCTTCGGGGCAGTCGGCGAATTTCTTTGCGCTGATTAACATTCTCGGCGCGGGCGACCATTTGGTCTCCGCCGCAACCATTTACGGCGGCACATTTAATCTGTTTAATGTGACCATGCGCAAAATCGGCGTTGAGGTGACCTTTGTAGACCCGAACGCAAGCGAGGAAGAACTCGCGGCGGCATTCCGTCCGAATACCAAGGCAATGTTCGGCGAAACGATTGCAAATCCGTCTTTGGATATTCTCGATATTGAAAAATTTGCCCGTGTTGCCCACGCACACGGCGTACCGCTCGTTGTGGATAACACCTTCCCCACGCCGATTAACTGCCGCCCGTTTGAGTTCGGTGCGGACATCGTCACGCATTCCACCACCAAATATATGGAAGGGCACGCGACAACCATCGGCGGCGCGGTCGTTGACAGCGGCAATTTCGATTGGGAACAAAACGACAAATACCCGGGGCTTACCACCCCCGACGACAGCTACCACGGCGCGGTGTATACCCGTGATTTCGGCAAGGCGGGGTATATTACGAAAATCGTCGCCCAGCTTTTGCGTGATTACGGCTCTACGCCCTCGCCGCAAAACAGTTTTTATTTGAATTTGGGGCTGGAAACGCTCGCGTTGCGTGTGGAACGCCATTGCGAAAATGCGCAAACAGTTGCCGAATACCTCGCAAAGAACGATAAAATTTCGTGGGTGAATTATCCGGGGCTTCCCGACAACAAATACCACGCGCTTGCACAAAAGTATATGCCGAAAGGCACCTGCGGCGTGATTTCGTTCGGCGTAAAGGGCGGCAGAGCCGCGGCAGAAAAGTTTATGAATTCCTTAAAGCTTGCCGCGATTGTCACGCATGTTGCCGATGCGCGCACCTGCGTATTACACCCCGCGTCTTCCACACACCGCCAGCTTTCCGACAAGGAACTTGTGGAATGCGGCGTCACGCCCGACTTAATCCGTCTGTCGGTCGGCATTGAAAATGTCAACGATATTTTAGCGGACATTGAGCAGGCTTTACAGACGCTGTAAGGCACACAAAGAGAGGGAGAAAAAATGAGCAAAACGAAAAAAACCGTCGTTAAGGTATTGGCTGTGCTGTTGGCAATTCTGCTGACGGTGGCGATTGTTCTCGGCATTTTGTGGTTCCCCGTCAAGGGCGAAGCAAACAACGAGTTTTGGCTTTCAAGCGACACCTACCGTTTGGAAGATACGATTACGATTCAAAAAGAGCCGGGAAAGGACTTCAAAATCCTGAATCTTGCCGATATTCAGTATAACGATACGCTGGACATCGGGCAGAGAAAGTACACCGAGGAAACCATTCGTCAACTTATTGAAGAAACACAGCCCGATTTAATTACGATGACAGGCGACCAGGTTTGGGCGGCATTCCAAAAGCAGTCGCAAAAGGATTTAATTCAATTTATGGACTCGTTCGGTATTCCGTGGGCGCCTGTGTTCGGCAATCACGACGGCGAGGGCAATGCCGACAAAAACTGGCTTGCCGACCGCTATATGGAGTCGGAATACTGCCTGTTCAAAAAAGGACCGAACAACATCGGCGGTACGGGTAATTACATCATCAACATTATGGAGGGCGACAAAATCGTGCAGTCGCTGATTATGATGGATTCGGGCTCTTGGCGCGGGTATGACGATATGCCCGAGGAGCGCAAAATGATTGCCGACGCGATTGACAATGATACGCAGGAATACATACTCAACGACGACGGCACACGCAAGCAGGAGGCATTCGGCACAGGGTATGAATTTATCAGTGAAAGCCAGATTGCTTGGTACAAATGGGCGGTCGAAGGCGCAAAACAGGCAAACGGCGGCGAAGCGACGGAGTCCATTTTGTTCTTCCATATCGCCCTGCCTGAATATTACAACGCGTATCTCCAATGGAAAGACAGCGGCTATGACAGCGAAATGGGC
>JBJEPR010000082.1:0-4693 GCA_051881335.1 Candidatus Fimenecus sp.
AGTATTCGCCCCTTATAGGGGCGGTGCATACCACCAGTTTACTGGTGGTTATGATATCGGTATGATCAATCGGTTATTTTTCTCTGCGTGCCTGTGCGTGGCGTTTCAACGCTTCAAAGGTCTCATCGCTGATATCGTGTTCCATTTTGCACGCATCTGCAACAGCATTTTCTTTACTGACGCCGAGCTGTATCAAAAACGCCGACAAAGTGGTATGCCGCTCGTAGATTTTTTGTGCAACCGCAAGACCGCTTTCCGTCAAAGAAAGTGTACCGTCTGCGTCCATCAAAACATACCCGCCGCTTTTTAAAAGACCAACCGCACGGCTGACACTGGGTTTGGAAAAGCCCATATATTCGCCGACATCAATGGAACGAACGGTTCCGCCTTGTTTTGAGAGAATATAAATGGTTTCCAAATACATTTCGCCGGATTCCTGCAAATGCATAACAGTGCCCTCCAGAATGCTAAAAAATCAAAGACAAACGCCGTTAAATTTAGACTTAGTTTACCATAATCGCCTCTGAAAATCAAGACGGGCTTTGGAAAGCGATTGTGTGTGCAGAAGCGAAAAACAGCAGGGAGCGGCTGGACATTTTATACAAGAATTCGAGTTAGCGTATCCTAACTACTTGGTTCTTTCGCTGAAAATATAAATGACAGCCAAAAATCAGAAATCATTTATTGACAAAAAACATCTCGTTACCTATAATATTAGTTGGTTAGCGGGAGCTAACCTAATTAAAAAGCGTTTGGTTAGCGAATGCTAATCGAAAAACTGTTTTAAGAAAAGGAAGATTATATGATGCCGCTGACATTTGCAGAAGTAGGAGAAGAAAATATCATTAAAAAAATCGGCGGAAAGCAAGAGGTGAAAACCCATTTGGAAAATCTCGGATTTGTTGTAGGCGGTGCGGTTACCGTTATCAATACCATCGGCGGCAATGTGATTGTGAATGTCAAAGAATCTCGCATTGCAATCAGTAAGGAAATGGCACAGAAAATTATGATCTGATTTTCTGCGGCAGATATATTGATAAAATATGTAAGGAGGAGAACAAATATGAAAACGCTGAAAACAGCAAAGGTCGGCGATACGGTCAGAGTTGTCAAACTGCACGGTGAAGGTGCGGTTAAGCGCCGCATTATGGACATGGGGCTGACAAAAGGCGTTGCGGTGCATATTCGTAAGGTTGCGCCGCTCGGAGATCCGATCGAGGTTACGGTACGCGGTTATGAGTTATCCCTTCGTAAAGCAGACGCGGAAATGATTGAAATAGAGTAAGACGGATGGGGAAGCGCTTCCCCATATTTTATGAAACATTGGTTAGCATATGCTAATTCAGAAAGTGAGGAAACAACATATGGATTTGCGAATTGCGCTTGCGGGTAATCCGAACAGCGGTAAAACCACCCTGTTCAACGCCTTAACCGGCTCCAATCAGTTCGTCGGCAACTGGCCGGGCGTCACGGTTGAGAAAAAAGAGGGAAAACTGAAAAAGCACAACGATGTTGTGATAACGGATCTGCCCGGCATTTATTCTCTGTCTCCGTATACCTTAGAGGAAGTGGTGGCGAGAAATTATTTGATTACAGAGCGGCCCGATGCGATTTTGAACATTATCGACGGTACAAATTTGGAAAGAAACCTATATTTGACAACCCAACTCACCGAACTCGGCATTCCCGTTGTTGTCGCTATCAATATGATGGATGTGGTGAAGAAGAACGGCGACAAAATCAATATAGAGGAATTGTCAAGAGAGCTTGGCTGTAAGGTCATTGAAATTTCCGCGTTGAAAGGTACAGGTATTACACAAGCCGCCGAGGCAGCCATCGACGCGGCGAAAAACGGCAAAACCGTGCCGATGCATACATTTTCGGGTACGGTTGAACACGCGTTGGCGCATATTGAGGAGGCGGCGGTACATACTTTGCCCGAAGAACAGCAACGCTGGTATGCCATTAAAATTTTTGAACGCGACGATAAAGTGCTTGCGCAGATAAACCTTGAAAAAGCAACCTTAGAACATATTGAGTCGGATATTAAAGCGGTTGAAGAGGAACTGGATGACGATGCGGAATCCATCATCACAAACGAGCGCTATGTTTATATCGGACAGATATTGAAGGGCTGTTACAAGAAAAAATCTGCCGGTAAGCTTTCTACCTCCGATAAGATTGATAAGGTTGTTACCAACCGCTTTGCGGCGCTCCCGATTTTTGCGGTAGTGATGTTCCTTGTGTATTATATTGCTGTTTCCACTGTCGGTACATTCGCTACAGACTGGGCGAATGACGGCGTGTTTGGTGACGGCTGGCATTTGTTTGGGATTGGTACTTCTGCTTATGAGGAGGCGATGACCGACTATGCTGTCGAAAATGTTTGGACAGAAGAAATGGTTTTTCTTGTGGACGCCGCTGCCGAAAACGGTGTAATCGGCGCTGAGGACATTCAGACAGCGATTGCCGATGAAGATTTCGGCACATTTGATGAGGCATATGGCTCTTATGCCGATTCGCTGGCAGAAGAAGGATATGATATTTCTGCAATTTACGAAACCGCGCTCGGCGAAGAAGCGGAGGGCGTGCCCGATCCGTCCGAATACGGCGTATGGGTGCCTGGCATACCGGTGCTTGTGCAAAACGGTTTGGACGCGGTCAACAGTCCCGAATGGCTGAGCAGTTTGTTAGTGGATGGGATTATCGGCGGCGTCGGTGCGGTGCTCGGTTTTGTACCGCAGATGCTTGTACTGTTTATCCTCCTTGCTTTCCTGGAATCCTGCGGATATATGGCTCGTATCGCCTTCGTGCTTGACCGTATTTTCCGCAAGTTCGGTCTTTCCGGCAAATCCTTTATCCCGATGCTCATCGGTACCGGCTGCGGCGTTCCCGGCATTATGGCGTCCCGTACGATTGAAAACGAGCGTGACCGCCGTATGACGATTATGACAACAACCTTTATTCCCTGCGGTGCGAAACTCCCGATTATTGCCTTGATTGCTTCTGCGCTCTTTGACGGTGCGTGGTGGGTTGCGCCGAGTGCATACTTCATCGGGATTGCGGCAATCATCATTTCCGGCATAATGCTCAAGAAAACCAAAATGTTTGCAGGCGACCCCGCGCCCTTTGTGATGGAGCTTCCCGCATACCATTGGCCGACTGTCGGCAATGTTCTTCGGTCTATGTGGGAACGCGCTTGGTCGTTCATCAAAAAGGCAGGCACAATTATTTTGCTTTCCTCTATTGTCATTTGGGCAGGCTCCTGCTTTGGTGTGGTGGACGGCTCGTTTGCTTTCAGCACGGAAATGGATTTGGAGAACAGCATCCTCGGTATGCTCGGCGGCGCTCTTTGCTGGATTTTTAAACCGCTTGGCTTTGGTAATATTAAGGCGACCGTTGCAACCATTATGGGATTGGTTGCCAAAGAAGAGGTTGTCGGTGTCTTCGGTGTGCTGGATTTTGAAGGAATGTCACGCCTTGCCGCGTATTCGTTCTTGGTATTCAATTTGTTGTGTGCACCTTGCTTTGCGGCAATCGGTGCGATTAAACGCGAAATGAATAGTGCGAAATGGACTTGGTTTGCCATTGGGTATCAGTGCGTGTTTGCCTATGCAATCTCTCTGATGATTTATCAGTTCGGTTCAGCGTTTACAGGAAATTTGAATGTGTTCGGTTTGATTGCGGCAGTGATTGTACTTGCAGCTTTCGTGTATATGCTGTTCATTAAGCGTTATTCCGAGGCGACCAAACTCACAAAAAATGTGAAAGTTTCAAAATAAATCATCCAAAATAAGAGGTGAAATGTAATGCTTGCTTGGCTTTCTCAAAATATAGCAACGATTATTATCTGTGCTGTTTTAATTGCTGTCGTAGCGGCGATTATCGTCAGTATGATTAAAAACAAGAAAAAAGGAAAATCCTCCTGTGGTTGCGGATGCGCAGACTGCCCGATGAGCAGTGCTTGCCATACGCAGAAATAATTGTGTGGGAGATGCAAGTGCAGACTTGCATCTCCTTTTTCTGTCTCGGCTCTTGCAATTTGCGAAAAAACTGTATATAATACGATATAGATACATGCAGGGAGGCGTGTTTTTACACACTTCCCTTATTTATTTTTTGGAGGTGGACCGATGCAAAAGACATTGCCGAAAAAGAAAAAGTTTGGATATGCATTCGGCATTTTTACGGAATCACTGATTTACAATATGTTTTATACATATTACCTGACCTTTTTGGTCGAAATCGTCGGAATTCAGCCACGCTTTGCGTCTATTGTGATTTTTATTTCCATTGCGTGGGACGCCGTCACGGACCCGATGATCGGCAGTTACACCGACCGTGCAGGTGTGGACAAACGCAAAGTGATGAAAATGTCTGTGGTGCCGCTTGCCTTGGTGTTTGTTGTCGCGTGGACCAGCTTCGGTGCGGGATTTTCAAGCCAGCTTGTCAAAGTGTTGGTCTACACTTTGATTTCTATGTTGATTTGGGTGTTTTACACAATGTATACCATTCCGTATTATGCGGTGGTTGCAGAATTGACCGAGGATTATGACGAACGAACGGATATTCGCTCGCTGTCCTCTTTGCTGAATGCGGTAGCAGTCGGGCTTGGCAATATTTTGCCCGCGTTGGTGCCGACGGTTGCCGTTTTGCTGACGGAAAAATATCAAAGCAACGCCTATGCGGTGAT
>JBJEPR010000083.1:0-4666 GCA_051881335.1 Candidatus Fimenecus sp.
TTGGGTGCTGTTTTTGCGTTCAAAGGAGGAATTTTAATTGAAACTGATTATAGCAGAAAAGCCGTCTGTTGCGTTTGCGATAGCAAAGGCGCTGAACGTCAGGGGCAGCAAGGACGGGTATATTGAAAATAAGGAATTTGTCATAAGCTGGTGCGTGGGGCATTTGGTAGCTCTTGCGGAGCCGTCCGTTTATGATGAAAAATATCTGAAATGGAATTATGCGGATTTGCCGATTATTCCGCTGGAATTTCAGTACAAAATTTACGGCGGCAAGCAAAAGCAATTCAAGGTTGTAAAAAGCCTTATGAACAGAAAGGACATTACTGAAGTTATCAACGCCTGCGACGCAAGGCGCGAGGGCGAGCTCATTTTCCGTTTGGTGTACGCACAGGCGAATTGCAGAAAGCCGATAAAAAGGTTATGGATTTCATCAATGGAAGAAAGCGCAATCCGTGAGGGTTTTGCAAACCTAAAAGACGGCGTGGAGTATGACAATCTCTATTATTCCGCATTATGCCGCTTGTGGGCGGATTGGCTTGTGGGTATCAATGCAACAAGGTCGTTTTTCCTGCTCTACCGCAAAACGCTGAATATCGGCAGAGTGCAGACGCCGACGCTTGCCCTGCTTGCCGAAAGGCACAATAAAATATCCTTTTTCCAAAAGGAAAAGTATTTTACCGCTATGCTTGACATTAAGGAATTGCAGACAGAGCTTGATAGCGAAAAGAGCAAAGCTGTAACAAGTGATATGTTTATGGCATCTGTCCGTAAATATACAAGAGCAAGAAAGCTGACACCGAGAATGCTCAATGAACTGATTGAAAAAATCGAAGTACACCAATCGGAAAAGATAGATGGTAAAATGGTTCAAAGGCTCACCATTCATTAAAATTGTATAGGTGCGATTGAAATACCCGACCTTGACAAGTTACCGGAAAATAATGTATCGGTACATACAAGACAGGGCGTAGATGTTTATTATGCCGCCTGTGCAAGCTAAAAAGGCAAATAAAAAACCGAGTGTTTTTCAAAACCTCTCAGGTTCTGTAAGAACACTCGGTATGGTGCCGCTGACCGGACTTGAACCGGTACGGTGTTGCCACCGAGGGATTTTAAGTCCCTTGCGTCTGCCGATTTCGCCACAGCGGCGTGTTTTCAGCGCTTTATTATTATAGTCAAAAAGACTTTGCTTGTCAATGAAAATTTTTCGATTTTGGACATAAAGGACAAAAACGGATTTTAGACTTTTGATTGTATTTTTCCTGCTTTTGTGTTATCCTACTGTTATAAACCAAAACAGAAAGGAATTTCCAATTATGTTAGAATACCGTTACGACACACAACTGCTTATCGAGGGCGAGGATTTGGACGAGGACGAAATCCACGATTATTTCACCGACCATTTCAAGGGCGACTGCCTTTTGGCGGTGGGGGACGAGGATTTAATCAAAATCCATTACCACACCAACGAGCCGTGGAAGGTGTTGGAGTATTGCGCAACCTTGGGCGAGATTTTCGACATTGTGGTTGAGGATATGGACCGCCAGGAACGCGGGCTGAAAGGCTGAGACTTTAAAACGGAACACAAAACCCGTTTTGGAGAATATACTTGTGGGGGATAAGGATGAAAACAAGCGAAAAACTGAAAAAACGCAATATCATTATTTTTGGTATATGTGCGATTATAATTGTTGCGGTTGCAGTTGCGGCAATACTTCTTTCTGTCAATAAATCCGCAACGGCGTTCGGTAGCGGCAGTATCACCGATGCAGATTTAGCCGAAATTGATGTGAATGGGATTTTGTCAGACGGCGTCAATCAGCGCATTACGAGCACACTACTGACGGAAAAAGGATATGTTATTTCCGATGACCAAACGCTAAGCGGAGACAATCAATCTGTTTGGTACGATTGTACGGATTTGCCCGATGACGCGCCGTTGCCTTTGCAACATTTTTCCGTGTCGGTGTCTGCGGACGAAGAAATGAAATTGCTGGGCTGTAATTTTTCTTACGCACCTGCGAACATGCAGAATGAGGCGTTAAAAACGGCGGTTTCTGTATATACCTCCGTGTCCGGAACCGATAAATTTTCGGCGAGGAACGGTGAACAGTTTACATTCCATGAAATTCAGAATTTCACGGCAGAAGATTTTGAAAAGTACGGTTCCGCTTTCCAAATCGTCAATCAATCCATGGGGTTATTTTTGGATTTTGATGCTACCGACAGCGTGCATTTTTACGGGTATTGTCCGGTAAAAACAGTGGGCTGACATCTTTCATTGTAACTTGAATCCGAAAGGCAAAAGACGGTAAAACGGCTTTTGCCTTTGGCATTATGCATGACAAAACAGCAAACGGAGATTTTTATGAAAACAAGATGGTATAAAGATGCAGTTGCTTATCAGATTTAACCCCGCACAAACATCCTTTTTTAAAGGAGAGTAACCGTTATGAATACGAGTGCCTATCATTTATATGTTCAAGTGAACGGTGACGACGCGCATGCCGACGGCACCCCGCAAAATCCCTTTGCAACCCTTCAAAAAGCTAAGGAATATGTTAAGACTTTGGATAAATCCAAGGGCGATATTGTTGTGGAAATCGGCGACGGAGTATACGAATTGGACGAAACCATCGTGTTTGATGCACAGGACAGCGGTACAGATGCGTGTCAAATCCGTTATGTAGCCGCCGAAAACGCTACGCCGATTTTAAGCGGCGGAAAGCGCCTTTTGGGCACTTGGCAAAATGAAGGCAACGGCATTTTCAGTATTGAATTACATCGGGATAAAAAGCTCCGTTCTCTGTATGTGAACGGCAAGCGTTGCTATATGACGAGTAAGGTCGTGAAAGGCAAAGGTGCCACGGGCAAATACAGTTTAAAAGCGGGCTCTGCTGATTGGGCTTGGGTGTCGGGTACGCGTAAATCGGGCACAAAGTTCAGCAACAAAGACCTTCCTGCCGACACGCGCAATGCCGACGATATTGAATTGATGACACAAACCACTTGGAATACGACGATTGTTTGCGTGGAAAGTCTTGAAAAGAAATGGCGTAACACAATAGCACATCTGCAAATGCCCTACGGCGCAATGGCGCAAACCTTGGGCTGGGGAAACGCATACCAATTCAAAAACAACAATATGGTCTGGAATGTTTTTGAATGGCTTAATGGGGCAGGGGAGTTTTATTTTGACAAAACTGCCCACCGTTTGTATTATTACCCACGAGAGGACGAGGACTTAACTACGGCAAATGTCGTTGTTTCCGAACTCGAAAAACTTGTGGAGATTGCAGGGGCGGACACAAGCAATAGGGTGCACAATTTGTCCTTTGAGGGCTTGACCCTTGCCTATACGGATTGGAATTTGTTTACAGTCGGCACTTCCCACGGCAGAGCCACAAACCAGGGCGCCGCTGCTTTAATTGCGTATGCCGATGAGGATTGGCACACCGATGTTTACAGGTCCTATGACCTCGGCCCGTCAGCCGTATATGTTACCTCTGCGAATGATATCGTCTTTCAAAAAAATGTCATTTGCCATACGGGCAACGACGGGTTGTCTCTCGTGAATGATGTGCAAAATGTTATTGTAAACGGCAATGTGCTGTATGATACCGCAGGCGCCGCTATGGTCATCGGTCACCCACAGCATACTTACATCGGCGACAAAAACAGCAACAAAGGCAGAAACAGCGATAAAGAAAAATATGATGCCGATGTAGAAGGTCTTTGTAAGAATATTCAAATAACAAACAATCTTTTCAAAAATACATGCCGCCTGTTTTGGGGCAATGCAGGGGTGATGAGTTATGCCGCAGACGGCTTGACTTTCCAATACAATCAAATCGAAAACACACCCTATTCGGGCTTGAGCCTCGGCTGGAACTGGTGTATGTTTAACGGGGACGAAAAATCGGTATGCCCAAATGAACCTACGGTTACCAACCGAAACTATACAGTCAAAAACAACAAATTTTTGCATTGCATAACCACCCTCGGCGACGGCGGTGCAGTTTATTCCATCGGCGCAATGCCGAATACGGTCATCAGCGAAAACTATATTTGCAAAATCGGTACAGAGGGCGTGAAACCTACCTATCATATCCGAGGTATTCACCCCGACGAGGGCACCGCGGGCGTATATGGGGAAAAGAATGTCATTGATATTCACCCTGAATTTGTGTGTATCGACTGCGGCGACTGGGGCAAAAAAGGCGGCAATGTTTGGGATAATAACTATTCAACCTCAGCCCTTTATGCAAACCTCAAAAACCTTGAGCCGGGAACACGCATTACAAATGCGCATACCATAACCGACGGAAATTGGGACGAAACCGCAAAATCGGTGATGGAAAACGCAGGGATTAGGGCAGAATACTTAAACAATATGCCTGCCGAAATTGTAAATGAAAACAGCAAATCGATTGCATCTATCCCTACATACAAGCGAAAAATCCGTTAATAAAAAAACAAATTTTTGCGTAGCGATAGGTGCTTACATCTGTCGTCAGAAAACTATAGCAATATTTACCGTAATATAAATTCACAGAGTAGGGTATGGTCCGTTTCCCTAAAATGGGAATGCCTGCATAGCGGAGGAGGTCTTTTCTTGCCCAAGCAAAAAAAATCGTATCAATATCAATTTACCGTAAAAGATTAT
>JBJEPR010000084.1:0-21147 GCA_051881335.1 Candidatus Fimenecus sp.
CGACCTCGACCGCCCGTAATTTTTGATGTGTTTCTGCCCCTCCGTCACGCGCTTTGCGCGTGCCACCTCCCCAATGAATGGGGAGGTTTGCGGAACGGTCAAGACCGTTCCCTACGAATTGTCATTCTGAGCCGTTAGGCGAAGAATCTCGTTGCGTGCAAGGTTTACTTTTTGCTATTGGCGATCCTTCGCTTCGCTCAGGATGACAAAATATCCCTACAAATCCCAATTTGCCATTCTGCACCGTTAGGCGCAGAATGGCAAGATAAACTATGCTATATAAATCACGCTTTATTCAATCCGTTTTTTGCAACCGCTTGTTGCGAACAGCTGTGAAAAGCTCCGAAGCGGTAAAGACTATTATCCCAACCGTCAGTGCCGCTTTCAGGAGATACAAAATCCGAATGGCTTTTGCGCCTGTTTGCAAAATGCGCAAATCCCGAAACAATATATCCATATGCGCCTCTTCCCCCTTTATGCGTCGTCAGCGGTGATGAGTACAGCGTGCGCCACCGACGGAATGCTTTCCCCCTGCAAAGACGAGGTCAGCGACATCAGCGCGCCCGTTGCAGTCAACAAAACCTTTTTGAGCTCGCCTTGCTCCATACGGTTTAAAATATGCGCGTTCAAAACCGATGCTGCACAGCCGCACCCCGAGCCGCCCGCGTGCACATCCTGCTTTTCACGGTCATAAATTAACAGTCCGCAGTCGTTGTGCACGGAACGAATGTCGATTTGATGGTCTTTTTCCAAAAGCTCGGCAAGCAGGGTTGTTCCCACTGTACCCAAATCGCCTGTCAAAATCAAATCATAATCCGTGGGTTTCGTGTGGGTATCCTCTAAAAACGCCGCAATCGTATCTGCGGCGGCGGGTGCCATAGCCGCACCCATATTGTTGGCGTCTTTTATGCCTAAATCCACGATTTTCCCGAATGTGACCGCCGCAATGCGGGGAAGCGTTTTCCCTGGATTTTTCGGCGGTTGATTGGTGAGTACCGTTGCGCCTGCCGCCGTGGCGGTGCGCTGAGCTGTGGGTGGGCGCTGTCCGCCGTACTCTAACGGCTGACGGAACTGCCGTTCGGCAGAAGCGAAGTGCGACGAGGTCGCCGCAACCGCCAAATTTGCCGCACCGCTGTCCACAAGCACGCTTGCAAGCCCTAAGGAGAGCGCCATCGTCGAGCACGCGCCGTACAGTCCCAAAAAGGGTATGCCTAAATCGCGCACGCCGAATGCACTGCCGATGCACTGCGCCAACAAGTCACCCGATAAAATAAAATCTGCATCTGCAGGCGTTTTGCCTGCCTTTTCAAGCGCGCATACAATCGCTTCGCGTTGCATAGCGCTTTCCGCCTGCTCAAAGGACGCTTTCCCGACGGTGTCGTCCTGATGCACGCGGTCAAATTCTTTCCCGAGCGGTCCTTCCCCCTCGGTTTGCCCGACCACAGCGGCGTGCCCGATAACGGTCGGTTTATTTTCCAAAAGCACGGTGCGCGTGCCAATTCGTTTCGGCATTGGTTTTCCTCCTCAATACAGCCCGAACAGATACACAATCAGTCCGTAAACGGACGCGGCGGCACAGCCGTACACAATCACGGGCCCTGCAATGGTGAACAGTTTTGCCCCCGTGCCGAGAATGTGGCCTTCTGCGCGGAATTCCATTGCGGGGGAGACGACGGAATTTGCAAATCCCGTAATCGGCACAATCGTGCCTGCGCCCGCGTGTTTGGCGATTTTATCAAATACCCCGATGCCCGTGAGCAACGCAGTCAGGAAAACAAGCGTGACGGAGACGGCTGTCTTTGCGCCGTCCTCGCTTGCGCCGTAATAGGTATATAAGGCATATAAGGCTTGTCCGAGCGTGCAAATCGCACCGCCGAACAAAAACGCCTTGACGGTATCTTTCAGCTTCGGCGAGGGCGGCGATGCCTTTTCTGTCATTTTGGTATATTCCTGTTTTCCGGTAGCCATTGTAAAACTCCTTTATCCTTTTATTTCGGTTTTAGCGTTGCCGAAAAACACGCAAAAATTCACAAAATATACATTGAATTGCACACGGGTTTGCGGTATGATTTAAAAAGAAGTATAAGGTGGTGTCAGTATGCGTTTAATTGAAGTGAAAGACATTTATAAAATCTACAATCCCGGTGAAAACGAGGTGCGTGCGCTCGACGGCATTACGCTTTCGATTGACCGCGGCGATTTTGTAGCGATTATCGGGCAGTCGGGCTCTGGAAAATCCACGCTGATGAATATGCTCGGGCTTTTGGATGTGCCCACCAGCGGTGAATATTATCTCGACGGCGAAAATGTTTCGCATATGACCGACGACCAGCTTTCCGAAATCCGCAATAAGCAAATCGGATTTATTTTCCAAGGGTTTAACTTGATTTCGAGCTTAACGGCGCAGGGCAATGTCGAGTTGCCGCTGGCATATCGCGGTATGCCGGCTGAGGAACGGCATAAGCTGTCTTTGGAGGCACTGGAACGCGTCGGGCTCGGGCATAGATTGACGCATTTGCCGAAAGAAATGTCCGGCGGGCAGCAGCAGCGTGTGGCAATCGCGCGTGCCGTCGCCGCCAGACCGCCGATTATTTTGGCAGACGAGCCCACAGGCAACCTCGACAGCCGTTCGGGAAAAGATGTTATGAAAATTCTGCACGAATTAAACGAAGAGGGCAGAACGGTGATTTTGATTACGCACGATAACGGCATTGCCGAAGAAGCCAAGCGCGTCATTCGCATTCAAGACGGCAAGGTTGTGGAGGATTACCGAAACCAACCGCTTGCGGAAAAGTAAAAATTTTCATAAACTTATTGTTTTTTGAAGTTGTATAGTGTATAATACTTTTACTTGTGAAATTAGGAGGTGGCTGTGATGTTAGACCCGAACAAAACCATTCAGTTCTCGATTAAAGATGAACATGAGGAAGAAATGCGCCAGACCATACTGACGGTCTACAACGCGCTTCGGGAAAAGGGCTATAACCCCATCAGTCAGATTGTCGGATATATTTTGTCCGAAGACCCGACTTATATTACCACGCACAACAACGCCCGCAGCCTCATCCGTCGGTTGGATAGAGATGAGCTTTTGCAGGTATTGGTGAAAAATTATCTGCATCTGGACGAAAACGAGAAATAAGGAGACACTATGGCTGAAAAGGGAAAAAATGAGTTTTTAATGTATAAGGGAAAGCCCCTTGTGCGAAACGGCGATACGATTTACTACGGCAATATGTCCGACGATTTTGTCATTATGATGCGGATTGCTTCCAAAAAAGACTTTGAAGGCTACGATTTGGCGTCGAAGGTGACGGTGCAGCTGCTGAGCACGGACCCCGACGCGAGCGCCAAAGAGCGTATTGTCAAAACCAGTGAGAAAAAAGGTCTGTTTGCCGCGATGGATATTGCCGAAGTGTGGCTCGACAGAGCCCTGCGTGGGTAATGGAAATGCAATCAGAGACGGTACTTCGGTATCGTCTCTTTTCTTATGCAAAAAAACGCGTAAATGTGACGATTTTATTAAAATCCCTCGCCCTGAATTGACAGCAATCGACTTTGGTTGTATAATCAACTGCGATAAAGATAAGGCTTATATTTCAAATGATGCGGCACAGACTGTAATTGAGGTGTAGAATGAAACGAGAACGCGCAAATTCCGAAGAAAAAGAAATTTTGTTAGAGAAAAAACTCGACGCAAAAGTCGATAAAAAATATCAAAAAGAATTGAAAAAAGCGGAAAAACGGCAAAACAGTAAATTCCGCAACAGCAAATTCGGCAAACAGTGGCTTGGACTTGCAAAGTGGAAACGCGTGACGGTCTATGTGATTATTGCCGTGCTGTTGGTGCTTTTGATTGCCTTTTTAACCGTCTATGGGATTTATAACAATTTCCGCAGCGGTGTGGACGAAAAAGACCTCGGTATCTCTTCCGAAATTTCCGATAAATACGGCGAAACCGATATTGTCAATATTGCGCTGTTCGGTGTGGATACGCGCGATGAAAACTCCTTCTCCGGCAGAAGCGATACGATTATGATTGTCAGTATTGACCGCAAAAACAATGTGGTAAAGCTGTCTTCTATTTTGCGAGACAGTTATGTGGCGATTGAGGGGCACAAAAATCAAAAAATCACACACGCCTATGCATTCGGCGGCGCACAGCTTGCCATTAAAACCATTAACCAGAACTTTTCGATGAATATTACCGATTACGCCACCGTCAATTTCTATAAGATGGCGGAGGCAATTGACCTCCTCGGCGGGATTGATATTGAGGTGACCGAAGCGGAACGCGTACACCTGAATGACATCGGAGATGATGAAAATCCGAATTTCGGCTATTTGAACGAATCGGGTATGGTGCATTTGACCGGCGAACAGGCGGTTGTGTATGCACGGCTTCGCAAAATTGATTCCGATGTGGAACGCTCCAACCGCCAAAAAAAGGTGATTGAAGCCCTGCTTGTGCAGGCGCGCAAGGTTAGTCCCTCGAAGTATAGTGAAATGCTCAAAACGATGATGTCTCTTTGTGAAACCTCACTGTCCTTCTCCGAAATTATGTCGTTTGCACCGATGCTCAAGGAAGATATTACCATTGAGATGACCAATGTGCCGAATGATGAAGATAACGCAATCGGCGGAATTTATGACGGCGCGTGGGTATGGCGCTACGATTTAGCCGCCGCGACCGAAAGATTGCATTTGTTCATTTACGGGGAAGTGCCCGATGAACCGGTGACCAAAAAGAATTCCTCTTGGGGCAGTAATTCGAGTAAAACCGACAGCACGAAAAAAACGACAACCGAGCCGACCGAAAAGTCGGACCAACAGCCGGATAATACTGCACCGACTGTCAGTGAAACAACGGACACAACGGCTTTGCCGGACACATCCGCCAGCGACACAACTGCGTCGGAAACTACGGAGCCCGTTGCGACCCAGCCGCCGGAGACTACAGAGCCTGTGGCGACAGCACCGCCGGAAACGACCGCCGGCGACGCGGCAGCATAATATAGGCAATCCCTCTCGCCTTATGCAAAAAGCCTGCTTTTGAAGCAGGCTTTTTTACGGTGGATTTTCTGTTCGGAGTATGATACAATACCAAGTAAGAAGTTCGGAAAGGAGTATTTCTATGGCAAAAAAAGCGATTTCGGTTTTGCTGTGCTGTGTATTGCTGTTGCTTTCGTTTTCGGGTTGCTTCGGCAGAACCAAAACAGGTAAGAGCTTTTCTATGCCTATCACCGATGAACCGCAAAGCTTAGACCCGCAAATTGCCGACTCCAACGCCGAACGGCTGGTGGCGTCCAACTGCTATGAGGGACTTGTGCGCGTCGGGGAGAACGGCGAAATCATAAACGGCGTAGCCGAACGCTATACCGTGTCCGACGACGGGCTGACCTATACTTTTTATCTGCGGCACGATGCGCAGTGGGCACTGTATTCCGCACAGAAAATCGTGTTGGAGGAAACCTACGGGGAGAATTTTAAAGAAACCTTCGATAAAACCGTCTATGCCGAGGACTTTGTGTTTGCCTTACAGCGTGTGGTTGACCCGCAAACGGGCTCGGCAGACGCCTATTTGTTTTCTGCAATTGAAAACGCACAGCGCATTCAGGCAGGGCAGGCGTCGAAAGAAAGTCTCGGCGTGCATGCGATTGACGAATTTACTTTGGAAATCCGTTTGGCGCGTGCCGATGAAAATTTGCTTTACGCCTTAACCGCGCCGGGCGCCGCGCCCTGTGACCGTGAATTCTTCGAACTGACGGCGGGGCGATATGGCTTAGAGGTCGGCTATACGCTTTCCAACGGGCCGTTGCATGTGTCCAAATGGTTGGAAAAGACTTCAATTAAGATGATTAAAAATGACGATTACCACGGGGAAACGGCGGCTTCTCCTGCTTCGCTAACGCTCTATTATAACGAGGACAGCGCCGCTGTCCCTGAAAAGACAGCGTCGGGAACCTATGACGCGGCATTTTTGACAAAAGCGCAGTTTGACGCCTTAGAGGATACCGACAACTTGAATGTGCAGTATTTGGAGAGTACAACCTATTCTTTTTTGTTTAACCAAAAAAACACTGTGTTGGCCAATGAAAATGTGCGCAAGGCGCTGTGCCTTTCCGTGGATTTTGACAAGCTGTCGATTTTAGGGGAGAATATTGAGCGTGCCGCAGGGCTTGTGCCGCCGTATTGCACTGTCGGCACACAGAGCTTTCGCGCACAAACGCAAGCCGCTTTGCTCACTTACGATACCACAGCGGCAAGTGCCTGCTTTGCAGAAGGCCTTTTGGAGCTCGGCTCGTCCGGCGTGGAATTGGAGGTGCTTTGCGCGGAGGAATATGCGGATTTTGTCCGTGCGATTATTCAAGGCTGGCAAAAAACGCTGGGCGTAAAATTTGTTGCTACGGTGAAAGCCGTTCCGTATTCCAACTTGCTTGCGGCAGTGGCGGACGGCAATTATGACATTGCATTCTATCCGCTGACGGCTGACTCGGTCCGTACAGCGTCGTACTTGGAAATGTTTGGTGCGTCCGGTACATTTTCGGTGGATACACCGGAGTATGCAGACGCATTACAACAGGTGCGTGAAAGTGCGGGCAGTTATGCGGCTTTGCGTTCGGCGTGCAGTACGGCGGAAAATTATTTGCTGCAGCACGCTGTTTTACTGCCGGTTTTCTATCAAAGCAACTGTTTTGTAACATCAAAAGATACAAAGGGTATTTATTTCTATGCATCAAAAGACTATGTCTACTTTATCTCCGCGACCAAAAAATAAGCACCGCCGCGTGTGGCGTACGGTTATCCTCTTGCTTTCGTGGACCCTTGTTGCAGTATGCGCCGTGATTATTTTTTCATTGTCACACGAAACAGCGACACAGTCCGCGGGAAAAAGCAACGGGGTGATTGCAATGCTGTTTGCACGGTTTGGAATTACGGTTTCCGCACATTTTATCCGCAAATCAGCGCACGCGTTGGAATATTTTGGACTGGCGGTGCTGTTATATAATGCCTATGGACAGTCATTTCGCGTGGTACAGCCGACACTGACCGTTTTGACAGCGGTGCTGTATGCCGCAGGGGATGAAATTCACCAGTATTTTATTGCGGGGCGCGCGTGTCAAATGCGCGATGTGTTTGTGGACGCCGTTGGCGCGGCGGTCGGCGTACTGTGCTGTACGGTGGCTTATTGGCTGCTGCAAAAATGTATACAATCTATTTCTAAGAAGAAAGGAACATAATATGGCTGTATTAAAAGCATTTCGGGCGTATCGCCCGGCAGAAGGGTTTGCGGACAAGGTTGCCGCATTGCCGTACGATGTGATGAATTCCGATGAGGCGCGCAAAGCCGCGTTTGGGAATCCCTATTCTTTTTTGCATGTGGATAAGGCGGAAATTGACTTGCCGAAAACCGTCGATATATACGACGAAAAGGTCTATTTGAAAGCCAAGGACAATTTGGGTAAACTGATTTCTGCCGATGTACTGCGGCAGGACGAAACGCCGTGCCTGTATATTTATATGCAGACTTGGCAAGGCCGCACGCAAACAGGGCTTGTCGGCTGTACGGCGGTAGATGACTACCAAAATGCAGTCATCAAAAAACACGAATTTACCCGTGCGGACAAAGAGGCTGACCGTATCCGTCATGTCGATACACTCGATGCGAACACCGGCCCGATTTTCCTGACCTACCGCGGAGATGCGGCGGTTACCGCCGTTTTGGACGATTGGAAATCGGCGCACAAGCCGATTTATGATTTTACTGCGAACGAGGTGCGCCAAACGGTTTGGGTGGTGGACGATACGGCGGTGGTCGAAAAGCTGATTGCGCTTTTCGGCGACATTCCGTCTTTATACATTGCCGATGGACATCACCGTGCGGCGTCCGCTGTAAAGGTTGCCGAAAAACGGCGTGCCGCGCACCCCGATTACAACGGAACAGAGGAATTTAACTACTTTTTATCGGTGCTGTTTCCGGCGGAAGAACTGCGGATTTTGGATTACAACCGCTTGCTGTTTGATTTGAACGGATGGACGGAAGAAGCCTTGCTTGCACGGCTGCGTGAAGCGGATTTCACGGTGGAGAAAGCGGTGCAAGCGCCGTTCAAACCGACCGAAAAGCATTCCTTCGGCTTGTATCTCGGCGGGGCGTGGTATCGCCTTGTGGCAACACCGGAAACGGTAGATGAAAGCGACCCTGTGCGGCGGTTAGATGTCTCTATTTTGCAGGAACGCGTTATCGCGCCGATTTTCGGCATTGACGACCCGCGCACCGACAAACGGATTGATTTTGTGGGCGGTATTCGCGGCCTTTCGGAATTGGAACGCCGCGTAGACAGCGGTGAGGGGAAAGCGGCGTTTGCGATGTTCCCGACTTCGCCCGAGGAATTGATGGCGATTGCCGATGCTGGATTGGTGATGCCGCCGAAATCCACTTGGTTTGAGCCGAAGCTGTTGAGCGGACTTTTTATACATTTTCTTTCAGAATGTTGAGAAACGCAAGATTTTCTCTCCGCTTATGCACAAAATACACAAGAAATATTTTTCTTTTTTGACAATTTGCCCCTTGCGAGCTTTCTGTGGTTGTGGTACTATAATAGATACAAAGTGTGAATAAACCGTACTATTTCAGAGAACGATCAAAGAAATTCGGAGGGAATTATATGCGGAAGCGAGAACAGGAAATCGGTACGCGTAATTTAGTTGGTACAAAAGTGGAACGATTGCGGCGGGAAGCCGGTATGCGGCAAAAGGAATTGCTTGCGCAGTTGCAGGTGCGCGGTATTTCCATTAACGCGTCCGCGTTGTCAAAATTGGAAGGGCAGGTCAGAACGGTTACGGATTTTGAATTGGTTGCGATAGCCGATGTCTTCGGGCTGACAGTCGATGACTTGCTGACGGAATAATCCGATGCGATAACGGCGGCTTCTCTGCATTTTGCGGGGATGCCGCTGTTTTTTCTGCGCAGGCTTCTGCCATACCAAAATATTTTTCTTTACATCGGTTGGGGAATCTGTTAAAATGATACTGTAATCGGTAAACTCGGGTAGCGTGCTTGAACGCGTGTTCCCATCTTTCGGTATTTCGGCGGAAGGCGCTGAAATGTGTTATGCAGAGGGTGATTGTGATGATGAAAAATCCTGAACTGGCAAAGCAAATGCGTTTGCTTCGAAAAAGCAACAATTATACGCAACAACAAATCGCAGATATACTGAAAATCGACCGTACCACATACACGGCATATGAGCTTTGCAAAAACACCCCCGATATTATGTTGCTGGATGCTTTTGCGAAGATTTTTTCCGTCAGCATCGATTATATTTTAAATATTGATACACAGCATCCCGAAAAGCTCTGCGACAATGCGGACGAATATCAAACTTCGCGTGCGGAGTCTTTGGTTTCCGAGCTGACACGCGACGAACGCGAGCTGTTGGCGGGCTATCGGCTTTTAGATGAAAAAGGCAAACGCAAGGTGCGCCGCACCGTGGACAACTGCAATCCCTTACAGACAAAATAACGATGTGTAATTGTTACCCGCTGTGCAAAGCACGGCGGGTGTTTTTCTGCTTTTTCTCGTACAGTTTTACAAAGGACAAACCTTTGTTTCTCGGTATTTTTGTGCGCTTTTTTCTGTATGCGGAATTGACAGAATACGGTCTGCGCAGTACAATAGAAGCATAAAAGTTAGTCATATAAAACAATGTTAGAAAATGAGAACATTTTAAGAAGGTATGGTATGATTATTCCGCTGACAAAATTGAAAATCGGGCAGAAAAGTAAAGTGGTTTCTTTAAGCAGTACAGGGACGGTGCGCCGTCATATTATCGATATGGGCATCACGCCCGGTGCTGTGGTGATTATGCGTAAAGCGGCGCCGATGGGCGACCCGCTGGAAATCAATGTGCGCGGGTATGAACTCAGTCTTCGAAAGAGCGAAGCGCAGGAAATTATGGTGGAAACGGAGGATTGAGTATGGGATATCGTTATGCATTGGCAGGCAATCCCAACTGCGGCAAAACCACGCTGTTTAACGCGGTGACCGGCTCCAATCAATATGTCGGAAATTGGCCGGGCGTGACTGTGGAGAAAAAAGAGGGGAAAATCACGCACGACAATATGGACGCTTCCATTGTCGATTTGCCGGGGATTTATTCGCTGTCGCCGTATTCTATGGAAGAAATCGTCACACGAAACTATATCATCGACGAAAAACCCGACTTGATTGTCAATATCGTGGACGCGACCAATTTGGAACGCAATCTTTATTTGAGTATGCAGCTTGCGGAGCTCGGTAAACCGATGGTCATCGCGTTAAATATGATTGATATGGTCGAGAAAAACGGCGACAGTATTGATGTGGAAATGCTCTCTGCAATGCTCGGTATCAAAATTGTGCCGATTTCCGCCGCAAAGGGAACGGGGATACATAAGCTTCTGCACGCCGCCAATCACGAGGCGACGCATGGCTGTGACACACAAGGCAAGCATATGGATAAGCACTGCAATATGTGCGCCCCGCCCGATATTTACACGGGGCTTGTGCGCAAAGCCGTGCTTCGCATTGAAGAATTGATTGCAGAGGATTGCGCGCAAAAGGATTTGCCGCTTCGCTGGTCAGCTGTCAAGCTGATTGAGGGCGACGAGCCGACCTTGCAGACCTTGAACTTAAACGACACGAAGCTATCCTGTATTGAGTCGATTGTGTCGGAGTTGGAAACCAAAAATATTGACCGCGAAATGGTCATTGCCGACCAAAAATATAAATTTATTTGCTCGGTGACCGAAAAATGCGTGAAGCGTGCGCACGAGGCGGGGCATTTGACGCTGTCCGACAAAATCGACCGCATTGTGACCAATAAATATTTGGCAATCCCGCTGTTTTTCGGGCTGATGCTGTTGATTTTCTATATTACTTTTGGCGCGCTTGGCGCAAATCTGACGGACCTTGTAGATGGGCTGATTAACGAAACCTTTGCTTCGTGGGTGCGTGAAATGCTCATCAATGTTGGTGCGTCTGACTGGGCAGTCGGGCTTGTGTGTGACGGCGTGATTGGCGGCGTGGGCGCGGTGCTCTCGTTCTTCCCACAGATTTTGCTGTTGTTTTTCTTCCTCTCCATTTTGGAGGACAGCGGCTATATGTCCCGTGCGGCGTTTATTATGGACAGAGCGCTGCACTCTATCGGGCTTTCGGGTAAATCGTTTGTGCCGATGATTATGGGCTTCGGTTGTTCCGTGCCCGCGATTATGGCAACGCGTACTTTGGAAAATGAAAAAGACCGCCGCATTACGATGATGCTCATTCCGTTTATGTCGTGCAGTGCGAAAATGCCCGTGTATTCTATGTTTATTTTGGCATTTTTCCCGTCGCACCGAGGTCTGGTTGTCGGCAGTCTCTATCTGCTCGGAATGGTGGTTGCGATTTTGTCGGCATTTATCTTGCAAAAAACCGTGTTAAAAGGCGGCCACGCGCCGTTTGTGATGGAACTGCCGCCGTATCGCCTACCCACGGCAAAAACGCTGGGACTTCATTTGTATGACAAAATCAAGGATTTTATGACCAAGGCGGGCACGGTGCTGTTGGGCGCGAGCATTGTCATTTGGTTCTGCCAGTATTTCAGTTTCTCCTTACAGCATGTGGAAAACTCAGAGGAGAGCATTCTCGGTACGATCGGCAGTTTTATTGCACCGATATTTGCACCCTTGGGCTTCGGCGATTGGAAATCCTCGGTTTCTATGCTTTCGGGACTCATTGCGCGCGAATCCATTGTCAGTACGATGGGTATTTTGCACGGTGCGGGCGACAGCGGCGCGATTTCCGAGGTAATTGCCGCGGCGTACACTCCGGCTTCGGCGTATTCGTTTATGGTATTCAGCCTGTTGTTTATTCCGTGTATGGCGGCGGTGGCAACCCTGCGCCGTGAAATGAACTCCCGCAAATGGACGGCAATCGCGCTCGGCTTTCAAGCGGTTGTCGCTTGGGTGGTGACTTTCATAGTATATAATATCTGCAAGGTTATTTTATAAGGAGAGACGGTGTATGTCTTTGGCGGATATTATCATTTTGACGCTGGCTTTGGCGGCAGTTGTATTGCTGATTGTTGTAAAGGTCAGAAACTTCACAAGAAAAGACGGCGGTTGTTGCGGCTGTAACGGCTGTGCGGGCTGCAGCGGCTGTCAAGACCGAAATTGTGTGCAATGCGCGGCAAAGGAAACGAAAGCAGATGGAACAGAACCGAAACATGACCGCTTCGGCTGAGGATTATCTCGAAGCGATATTTATTCTTTCTCAAAAGGAAGAAAATGCGCGTGTGCGTGTAACGGATTTAGCGTCCTTTTTGGCGGTTTCCAAACCGAGCGTGACGCACGCGGTCAGCGTGCTCAAAGACAAAGGGCTTTTGGAGCACGAGGCATACGGCGGTATTTTGCTTACCCCTGCGGGGGAATCGTGTGCCGCAAATGTTTTGCGGCGGCACAAAATGATTCAGCGGTTTTTGGTGCATACTTTGGGCGTGTCCGAGGAAAATGCGGAATCGGACGCTTGCCGTATGGAGCATATTTTAAGTGCGGAAACCATAGAAAAAATGTATGCGTATTTGGAAGAAAAAACGATGCAGGCGGGGGAAACGGTATGAAACGGGTGGCAGTCATCGGCGGCGGCGCTTCGGGCTTTGCCGCGGCAATTACAATCGCTGAAAAGTCCAAAGACTTTACAGTTACAATTTATGAAAAACTGCAAAAGCCCTTGAAAAAACTGTTGGCAACGGGCAACGGACGGTGCAATCTCACCAATATGCAAGCCGAACCTGCGGATTATTTCGGTGACCGCGATTTTACCGTGTCGGCGCTGACGCGCTTTTCCCCGCAGGACAACATCGCGTTTTTCCGCGAAATGGGCTTGCTTTGCAAGACCGAAGCAATGGGGCGCGTATACCCCGTTTCGGGACAGGCGTCGTCTGTGCGCGAAATCCTTTGCGCCGAAGCGCAAAAATGCGGTGTGCGGGTGATAAATGATTGCGAAATTACGGATATACAGCCGCAGGACGGCGGCTTTTTGCTGAACGGCAAAATGGTTTGTGATATTGTGCTGATTTGCGCAGGCGGCTCTGCCGCACCGAAACACGGCACGGACGGCGGCGCGTACAAATTGCTTGGTGCGTTGGGGCACACAATCCTACCGCCTGCGCCCGCACTGACGGCAATAGAATGTGCCGATTTCCCAAAATCCTTAAAAGGCGTTCGCCAAATTTGCGATGTGACTTTGTTGCAAGACCGCACACCGATATACGAAATCACAGGTGAGGTGCAATTTACCGAATACGGGCTGTCGGGGATTCCGATTATGCAGTTGTCAAGGCTTGTTTCCGCCGCACCGAATGGAGACTTTTCTGTAAAGTTAAATTGCTTGTCAGGATTAAAGACGCCCGATATTACAACATTTTTGCAAGAAACGGCGGCAAAACATCCGCAAAAATCGGCAGAAACGCTCTCGCAGGGTATTTTACCGCAGGCGCTCGGCAATGCGTTGCTGTTGCGGTGCGGCATTCGTAAGGACGAGCCTTGCACAGCACTTACAAATTCCCGCCTGACACGATTTTCGGCGGAAATCACCGCGTTTACCGTCGAGGTACTCGGCGTGCGCGGCTTTGAGTTTGCACAGGTGACGGCAGGCGGCGCGGACTGCCGCGAATTTGATGACGAAACGATGCAATCCAAACGCATAAAAAATGTATACGCTTGCGGCGAAGCCCTCAATGTGGACGGCGGTTGCGGCGGCTACAATTTACAATGGGCGTGGAGCTCAGGCCGCGCGGCAGGCGAGGCTGTGGTAAAGGAGTTTTCAAGTGATACGCATACAAGAAATTAAACTCCCGTTAGAGGATGACGAAGAAAAATTGCCGTCCTTGGCGGCAAAGGCGCTGAAAATTCCCTCGTCAGAAATCAAAAGCCTTTCGATTTTTCGGAAATCCTTGGATTGCCGCAAAAAGAATGAGATAAAATTTATTTATGCGGTCGATGTGGAAGTAAACGGCGACGAGGACAAGGTACTGCGTAAGGTATACAATCCGAAAATCACAAAAGCCCAGCAGTACGCATATACTTTACCCGAAAATCGCCGCAAAACCGATTTGCGCCCCGTGGTGGTGGGCTTCGGCCCTGCGGGTATGTTTGCCGCGCTTTTATTGGCGCGCGCGGGGCTTTGCCCGTTGGTGCTCGAACGCGGCGAATGCGTGGAACAGCGGCAAAAAAGTGTCCAAGCCTTTTGGCAAACCCGCAAATTAAACCCGGAGTCCAATGTGCAGTTCGGCGAAGGGGGTGCGGGCACCTTTTCCGACGGGAAACTCAACACGGGCACAAAGGATTTTCGCCAGCGAGAGGTGTTGCGCCAATTTGTGTTGCACGGCGCGCCCGACGAGATTTTATACAGCGCCAAACCCCATATCGGCACGGACAAACTGTGCGGCGTGGTTCGCAGTATCCGAGAGGAAATTCTGCGCCTCGGCGGCGAAATCCGCTTTGAAACAAAACTGACGGATTTGCTTGTTTACAATGGCGCGTTGCAGGGGATTACCTACACCGACAAATCAGGAAAAGAAATCGATTTTGAGACCGACGCGGTCATTCTCGCAATCGGGCACTCTGCGCGCGACACGGTCGAAATGCTGTACCGCAAAGGGTTTACGATTACGCAGAAGGCATTTTCGGTCGGCGCGCGAATTGAGCACAAACAGGAAATGATTAACCGTTCGCAATACGGTGCGCTTTGGAATCACCCGAAATTAAAGGCAGCGGATTATAAGCTCGCCTGCCACCCGCCCGGCGGGCGCGGGGCATATACTTTCTGTATGTGCCCGGGCGGAACGGTTGTGTGTTGCCCGAGTGAGGAAGGCACGGTTGTCACCAACGGTATGAGCGAATTTGCCCGTGACGGTGAAAATGCCAATTCGGCGCTTCTTGTCGGCGTGGAGCCGGAGCAGTTCCCGAGCAACCACCCGTTAGCGGGGATAGAGTATCAGTTGGGAATCGAGAAAAAGGCGTTTGCTTTGGGCGGTGGGGACTATACCGCCCCCGCGACCTTGGTGGGAGATTTCTTAAAAGGGCAGTCCTCCCATACACTCGGTTCGGTGCGCCCGACCTGCCCTACGGGTGTTTCACTTTGCAATTTGCGCGAGATTTTACCCGCGCGTGTGGCGGATACAATGGCGGAAGCACTCGTAAAAATGGACACGATGCTTGCGGGCTTCGCACTTCCCGAAGCGGTGCTCACAGGACCTGAAACGCGGTCCTCTTCGCCTGTGCGTATTGTCCGTGACGAATTTTTCCAAACCAAGGTGAACGGCGTGTTCCCCTGCGGCGAGGGCGCGGGGTACGCGGGCGGCATTATTTCTGCCGCCGTGGACGGTATGAAATGCGCCGAAGCGGTACTTGCGGACGAACATTAAAAATGAGCATAGCATAAACGCCCCTGTATGCGGATATTTGCATACAGGGGCGTTGTTTGTGTATTGGATTTTGCGTGCTGTCAAATGGTGCGGCTGCCGGACGCAATCTGTAAAATCCAGCGCGCGTCCACAGCGTTCACTTTGCCGTCACCGTTTATGTCCGCAATGCGTTTGTCTGCGTCTGTCAGTTCCCGTGCGCCCGAAGCCGCTTGTAACACATAGCGTGCGTCCACCGCATTGAGGTTGCCGTCGCGGTTTACATCGCCCACCGCCGTTTCGTTGTAGACATAGTATAACGCATAGTCCAACTCCGAAATTTCTACAAGGAAGGTAACGTCGTCTGCAATCGGCGCTTGTAAGTCGGTCAGTTCCTGCCCGTCCACATCGAACGCGGTCACGGTGACTTGGTCGTAATCCGTATACAGATTGCAAATTTTCTCTATAAACAGATAAAGTGGAGCTTTGTCATATGCGCAAGTCAGGCGCCCCTTTTGGTTTTCATACGCAATGCGCAGTTGGATATGGATGTCTTGGAAGGTGTGCCCGTTTGCACCGGCATAGCCCTTTACCGTCTCGGCGGCACCGCTTTGCCCGTTCCCGTACAGAACAAGATTTTCGTTGTTCGGGAAAACATTTTGCCCGAAGGTGTAAGCGTCGTCCGGCAGAAACACCTCTTTGAGTGCCGTGCAGTTGTCAAATGCATAGGGGCTGATACGCACCCCGCCGCTGTTCGGCAGACTGTTGGAAAACCAAACGGTTGTCAGCGCTGTGCAACCGTTAAAGGCGTAGGACTGAATATATTTTAAGGAGCGCGGGAGTTTTACCTGCGTCAGCGCCGTGCAGTTGTAAAATGCGTCTGTGAGCAGAGTCTGTACCCCTTCGGGGACGGTTACGGTTTGCAGATATTGGTTTCCCCAAAACCCGCCGACGATTTGCACTCCGTCGGGAATGGCGTAGTGCGTATCGCTTTTTGTTGCCGGATACACAAGCAATGTGGTTACCCCGTCACGCGTCTCAAACAAAATGCCGTTTTCCGCATAAAAATACGGGTTGCCTTCCTCTACATACATCGCTTGCAGCTTCGGCATAACCGAGAAGGCACAGTCAAATACCATATAAAGCGTATTGGGAAGTGTAATCGTGGTCACATTTTCCGCGACCTCTTCGGGCAACCAGTCTGCATCCAAATACATCACAGGAAAGCCGTCGATTTCACGCGGCAAAACCAAATCGGTTTCGTCCCCGTTGTATTTTGTAATCTTAATGCCGTCACCCAATTTCGTGTATGTATACAGTTCTTCGGGTGTTTGGGCAAATGCTTGTAAAAAGAGCCCTGTGCAGACGAGCATTGCCGCAAGCAAGAGTGCACAGACGGATTGCAGCGTTTTGTTTTTCATAAATTTTACCCCTTTCCTTTTTTAAACCCTTGTTATCCAGATTGTACCATAGACCTGTTGGAAAAGCAATAGAAAAAGGCGATTTTGAATAGACCCAATTCAAAATCGCCTGAAACGCTGTATTTCTGTTTTTACAGCAGTGTTTTCCGCTGTTCTGCTGGCGTGGCGGGGTGCAAATACGACGGTGCAATGTCAAAAATCGTCTTGCAACCGCAAAGCCCCTCTTTCTGCATACGGTATGCCGCACGCGCAAAAGCAACCAGTACGCTTGAAGTGAAGCCGGGGTTGGAGTCCAACTGCAATTTATATTCTATGATGTGTTTCTGCTCGTTTTGCAAGCCTGTTACGCCTGTGCGGAATACCACGCCGCCGTGGGGGATCCCTGCGTGGTCGCGGTCAAGCTCCTCTTGGCTGATAAAATGCACGGTGGTGTCATAATCGACAAAGTAATTGGGCATGGTTTTAATCGCGTTTTCAATCGCCTTAAAATCCGCGCCGTCCTCTGCCACCACAAAGCACTCTCTTGTGTGCTTTTCGCGTGTTGTAAGGTCGGGATTTTCACCGTTTCGCACACTTTGGAGCGCGCTTTCCACGGGAATGGTGTACTGCTTGCCGTCTTTTACGCCGGGAATGCGGCGAATGGCGTCGGAATGGCCTTGGCTGACGCCTTTGCCCCAAAAGGTGTAGTCCTTGCCGTTCGGTAAAATGGCTTGCCCGTATAAACGGTTCAGGGAGAATAAACCGGGGTCCCAACCGACGGAAATCACGCTGATTTTGTTCGCCGTGCGGCTGACGGTGTCCACCTGTTCAAAATGTTCGGGGATTTTGGCGTGGGTGTCGAAACTGTCCACCACATTAAAATATGCCGCCATTTCCGCGGTCTGTGTGGGCAGGTCGTTGGCACTGCCGCCACACAAAATCATCACATCAATGTCGCTTTGCATTTTTTTCGCATCGTCCCAATGGTAAACGGGTGCGCCTGTTGCGGTTTTCACGCTTTCGGGTGCGCGACGCGTAAACACACCGATAAGTTCCATATCCTCTGCGCTGTTGAGGGCGCTCTCCACACCGCGCCCCAAGTTGCCGTAGCCGGCAATACCGATTTTTATCATAGCTTTCTCTCCTGATAATCAATTTGCAACCAAAATTATAATCCAACAAAACCGCAATTACAAGCAATTTTGTTGGATTATGTCGAAATTTTTTATAACAAGCTCGCAAGCGTGATGCCGTCAAAATAGTTGTTCACAAGTGCGTCAAATTCTTTCCACATTGGCAAGGTTTTGCAGTAAGATGCCCTGTCGCAAGCGTCTGCATCGCATTTTAGGCAGGCGACGGGGGCTAAATCGCCCTCTGTCAGCCGCAGGACTTCGCCGACGCGAATACTTTCCGCATCCCGCTTTAAGCGATAGCCGCCGCCCTTGCCGTGTAGGCCCTCTACAAAGTCCCCCTTGGAAAGAAGCGGCATAATTTGCTCTAAATATTTTAAGGAAAGCGATTGCCGCGCGGCAACATCTTTCATCGGCACATAGCCGTCCGCCCTGTGCTCCGCCAAATCCAGCAGAACGCGCAATGCATATCTGCCGCGAGTGGAAACCATCATATCACATCACCTGAAAGTCCGTTTAGTCGTCGAATTGGAACAGCGGCGTGGAGAAGTAGCGGTCGCCGCCGTCGGGCAACAAAACGACAATCGTTTTGCCTGCATTTTCGGGGCGTTTTGCAATTTCAAATGCCGCCGAAGCTGCCGCACCCGAGGAGATACCGACCAAAACGCCCTCGCGCTTGCCGATGGCCTTTGCGGTTTCAAATGCCGCTTCGTTGGTAACGGGGAACACCTCATCATAGATGGTCGTATCAAGCACCGCCGGCACAAATCCTGCGCCGATGCCTTGGATTTTGTGCGCGCCTGCCGTGCCCTGCGACAAAACAGGGGAGGAGGCAGGCTCCACGGCGACAATCTTTACATTCGGGTTTTTCTCTTTCAAATATTTGCCGACGCCCGTGACGGTGCCGCCTGTGCCGACGCCTGCAACGAAAATATCCACCTTGCCGTCGGTGTCCGCATAGATTTCAGGGCCTGTGGCGGCATAGTGCGCCGCAGGATTGGCGGGGTTGTCAAACTGCCCGGGGATAAAGCTGTTCGGGATTTCCTCTGCCAATTCCTTTGCTTTCGCAATCGCGCCTTTCATGCCCTTTGCACCCTCGGTAAGCACTAAATCCGCGCCGTATGCGCGCATAATGTTGCGGCGCTCAACGGACATCGTTTCGGGCATCACGATAATAATTTTGTATCCGCGTGCGGCGCCAACTGCCGTAAGGCCGATGCCGGTGTTGCCCGAGGTCGGCTCAATAATCACGCTGTCGGGGGTGAGAATGCCTCTTGCCTCGGCGTCATCGAGCATTGCCTTGGCAACGCGGTCTTTTACAGACCCCGAGGGGTTAAAATATTCCAATTTGCCGAGGACTTTGGCTTTTAAGCCGAGTTCTTCCTCGGAATGTGTCAGTTCCAACAGGGGCGTTTTGCCGATGAGTGCGTCAGCAGATGCATAGATAGTAGCCATAACAGTTCCTCCTTATAAAGCCGCAACAGCGTCAAATCCGCGCTGTAAATCTGCAAGAATATCGTCGATATGCTCTGTGCCGATGGACAGGCGAATGGTGTTTTGATAAATCCCTTGGTCGGCGAGTTCCTCGTCGTTTAACTGACTGTGCGTGGTGGTTGCGGGATGAATGACCAAACTTTTCACATCGGCAACATTCGCAAGCAGTGAGAAAATCTGTAAATTGTCAATAAAGGTGTGCGCCTCTTTAACTCCGCCTTTGATTTCAAAGGTGAAAATCGACGCGCCGCCGTTCGGGAAATATTTTTCGTACAGCGCGTGGTCGGGGTGGTCGGGGAGAGAGGGGTGGTTGACGCGTGCAACCAACGGATGATTCGTCAAATATTCGACAACCTTTTTCGTGTTCTCCGCGTGGCGTTCCAAGCGAAGTGAAAGTGTCTCTGTCCCTTGCAACAGTAAAAATGCCGCGAAAGGCGAAATCGTCGCGCCCGTGTCACGCAGTAATACCGCGCGGATATAGGTGACGAATGCCGCCGGACCTGCCGCCTCGGTGAATACCGCGCCGTGGTAAGCGGGGTTGGGCGCGGCGATTGCCGGGTAATTCCCCGATGATGCCCAATCAAACTTGCCCGAGTCCACAATCACACCGCCGAGCGTGGTGCCGTGCCCGCCGATGAATTTGGTGGCGGAATGCACAACAATGTCTGCGCCGTGTTCAATCGGACGAATGAGATACGGCGTGCCGAAGGTGTTGTCGACCACAAGCGGTAAGCCGTGCTTGTGTGCCAGGGCGGCAAGCGCGTCAATATCGGGAATGTCGCTGTTCGGATTGCCGAGCGTTTCAATGTAAATCGCGCGGGTGTTGTCTTGAATGGCGCTTTCTACCGCCGCAAGGTCGTGTGCATCTACAAACGAAGCGGTGATACCGAAATTCGGGAGCGTGTGCGCCAACAGGTTGTAACTGCCGCCGTAAATGGTCTTTTGCGCGACAATGTGCCCACCGTTCTGCGCGAGCGCTTCAATGGTGTAGGAGATTGCCGCCGCACCCGAAGCGAGCGCCAGCGCGGCAACGCCGCCCTCCAAAGCGGCAATGCGCTTTTCAAATACATCTTGTGTGGAGTTGGTTAAGCGGCCGTAAATGTTGCCGGCATCACGCAGTCCGAAGCGGTCTGCCGCGTGCGCGCAGTTATGGAAAACATAAGAGGTGGTTGCGTAAATCGGCACGGCACGGGAATCGGTGACAGGGTCGGCTTCTTCTTGACCGACATGGAGTTGTAAGGTTTCAAAACGATAGTCTGACATAATGCATTTTCCTTTCGATTTATATTGTGTAAGGTTTTCTGTTTATGATTGTGTGTTATGTAAAAACAGGTATTACTCACCATACACATTCGCCCGAAACGGAAATTCTGCCGAAGCAGGCTTTCAAAATGATGCTGCACCCCCGTGCACCTCCTTGCTGTATATTTTTTAGATTTTGCGCTCCTCAAAACCTACCTACTAAGTAGGTTGGTAAAATTATACCGCGGAAATCTGCACTTGTCAATGCTTTTTTTCGGATTTTTGGAAAAATTTATAAAAATCGGGAAAATTTGAAAAGTATGGGCTGTAAATTCAAAATTTTTAAGAAAAGAATTTTGTAGACCGTACAAAAGCAAAAGACAAAAACATTGAAACAAAAGAAAAACAGCGGCAGAACGCTCTACCGCTGTGTGTCAAAGTTATAGTTTATTCCCACTC
>JBJEPR010000085.1:0-4627 GCA_051881335.1 Candidatus Fimenecus sp.
AAAAACAGGTAAAAAGGTGGAGGGAAACCTCAATCCTTCCTCGGATACGGACACCCATGTTGTGCTTTACAACGCATTTCCCGAAATCGGCGGCATTGTGCATACGCATTCGCGCTGGGCGACCACCTTTGCACAGGCAGGGCGGGGGATTCCCGCCCTCGGTACGACCCACGGCGATTATTTTTACGGTGAAATTCCCTGCACACGCAAAATGACACCCGACGAAATCGGCGGGCGTTATGAATGGGAAACGGGCAATGTTTTGGTAGAAACCTTTAAGGATAAAAACCCCAACGATATTCCCGCCGCGCTTGTGTATTCCCACGGCCCGTTTTGCTGGGGCACTGACCCCCAAAATGCCGTGCATAACGCCGTGGTACTCGAAGAAGTGGCATTTATGGCGTGGCACGCATTGCAAATGCAAAAAGATTTGCCGCCGATGCAACAAGAACTTTTAGATAAACACTACCTGCGCAAGCACGGCGCCAACGCCTATTACGGGCAGAAGAAATAAAAAATACCACTTCCGCTCCCTCTTTGAGGGAGCGTCGAGCGAAAGCGAGACTGAGGGAGTTGTCCGTTAATCGTATTTTTACGGGCGATTCGTGAATTGCGCTACGAACCGTAGGGAACGGTCTTGACCGTTCCGCAAAATCATAGGAATAAACGGCGGCATCGTAGGGTGCGACGACCTCGGCGCACCGCAAAATCACATCAAAAACAAAATACCGTGAAAAGAGGGACAATATGGAAAAATCACGCGTCAATTCCTTATACACAAAAAAATGGTTTGGTGTTGTACTGTTGATGTTCGGCGTATTCAGTACGCTGATAATCTTTCACCGACTGTTTCATTATGTTTATGAGTACGATGCACAATTCAGCCCCGTGGATTACGGCAGATTTAATTTTCTCTCCTTTTTCACGGTGCAGTCCAATATTTTTGTGTGCGTTTATTTGCTCTTGATGGCGGCGGCTGTGTTCGGGAGCAAGCGGGCGCAAAAAATCGCGTTTCAACCGATGGTCGGCGCGGCAGTGACCACATATATTTTGATTACAGGCATTGTGTATTGTTGCGGCATACCGTTGGGCTTTACGCCGCCGTTTCAATGGGATACGCCTACGCATTGGATGCTCAGTTTCATTCAAGTGTATCATCATATGATTGTTCCGCCGCTGATGCTTATTCTGTGGCTGTTCCCTGCAACCGACCAAAAAGTCGGGTACAAAAAAGCGTGGATATTCGGCATTTATCCCCTTGTGTATTCCCTGTTTTCCATTGTGCGCGGCGCTGTGTCCGAGCCTGCCTTTTATGCGTACCCATTTTATCAGCCGAATTTCTTTTGGGAACTGTTTTTTGCCGACAAACCGTTTAACCTGCCCCTTGCCTATTTGCTGATGGTACCGATGTTGGCACTTGGTATATCCCTGTTCATTCTTGCGGCGGTCGCGTTGCTTTTCTTGCACAATAAACGCATAAAACTTAGTGGCGTAGTCTCAAATCAAGAAGAAAAAACAGCAATCACCTTGTAATGCTGGGGTCGATTGACGGAATTTGAGCAATCCAAGATGCAACGGCAAAATCCAACACAAAAACACCCCGTCGGGAGACGACGGGGTGTTTTTGTGTTGGAGCGGCTGATGGGAGTCGAACCCACCTGTCAAGCTTGGGAAGCTTGCATTCTACCGATGAACTACAGCCGCGTAAAGCAATGGCGCAAGAACTTCCTGCGCCATTTTAGATGGTCGGAGTGACGGGACTTGAACCCATGGCCTCTTGGTCCCGAACCAAGCGCGATACCAAACTTCGCCACACCCCGATTTGCGCTCGTTTTCGAGCGCTTTGGTATTATAATATATTCCGCCCGTAAAATCAAGGCTTATTTTAAAATTTGTCAGAAAAACTTTTAAAAATTCCGCAAAATCAGCAGACAAACCGATGCGCTTACACCGCCGTAAGTTGATAGGTTTCACCTTTTACGGTGTCAAACACCAAACAGCCGTTTTCGTCATAGGTGCACGCACGGCTGTCTCTGAATGCCAATTTGCCGTTTTCTAACGCGATTTTACAAATGCCACCTGCACGCGAGAGGACCTCGGCATCTTGTAGCTTGCCGTCTTTCCACGAAAACGAAAGTTCAAAATTGCCGCGCGCCACAAGGCCGCGAATTTCGCCGTTTTGCCAAGCGGCGGGCAGGGCAGGCAACAGGTCAATCTGCCCCAGGTGGCTTTGCATCAGCATTTCCGTTACCGCCGCCGTAAAGCCGTAGTTGCCGTCGATTTGGAACGGCGGGCAGACATCCCAAAGGTTGACATACAGCCCGTTTTCAATCAGCATACCGACTAATTTCAGTGCGCGGTCGCCGTCACCCGTGCGTGCGCGTGCGCAAATGCGCTGGGCCATTGCCCAGCCTGTGGAACGGTCGCCGCGGTCGTCCAGCGATACCTTTGCTGCCGCAATATATTCCGGATTTGTGTGCCGATTGATGAGATTGCCCGGATACAGCCCCAATAAATGCGACAAATGCCGATGCTGTCTTTCACCGATAGCACCCAAGGCTTTTTCGTGATACCACTCTTTGATTTGGCCGCTTTCACCGATTTCAATCGGACGAAGCTTCTCCATGATTTCCAAACGGTGTGCGGTTTTTTCTTTGTCAAGCCCCAGCACCTTTGCGCTTTCGGTCACATCGTAAAGCAACTGCCAAAGCATCGATTGCTCATAGGTGTTGCCCGCTGTGCGCGGCCCGTGCTCGGGGGAAAAGCAGGGCACGGTGACAAGTCTGCCGTCCTTTTCCACAAGCAAGCTTTCAAAATAATCCGCCGCCTCGGTAAGCATCGGGTAGATTTCAGTTTCCAACAGGGCTTTGTCGCAGGTGTATTCGTACATTTCGTAGAGATTATGTAAAATCCACGCCACGGCAACGGGCGACCACCCCCACGAGAAGTCCCAACCGGGGCAGGTCCAGCCGAACGGCGTGTTTTGCGTATGATACAAAAAGCCGTTGTGCTCGGTTTCGGTGCTTTCGCGCCCCGTGTATATCGCAGCCGTTACGCGGCCGGGCGCGCAAAGGGCCTTTACATAGCGCAAAAGCGGCGCGGCACATTCTGCCAAGTTTCCCGTAAAGGTCGGCCAATAGTTCATTTGCAAATTGATATTCAAATGGAAGTCACAGCTCCACATCGGGTGATTTGTGTGATTCCAAATGCCCTGTAAATTGGAGGGGAGCATATCCGCGTCACGCGAGGCGGCAATGGTCAAATACCGTCCGTATTGATACAGCAACTCCTCTAACGAACGGCGCACCGCAGGCGGGCAATCTTTTTTGGAATAGGCAAATAACAGCTCGTCAGCGGGCAGCTCTTTGCCGCCGCCAAGCGTCAGCGCTGTGCGGGCAAACAACGCTTGATAATCCTCTAAATGCGCGGCGAGAAGCGCGTCAAAGCCTTTTTTCTGTGCCGATTTTACCGTTTGGTCTACGCGCTTGACCAGCGCGTCAGCGGATTCGCCTGTACGGTATACGGGATAGTTGTCGCAGTAGTCGGTGTCCGCCGCAAGGTAAGCGTTTACATAGGTTGCGTTTCTGATTTTCAGGGCTTTTCCGAAAACGGAGATTCTGCCGTCGGTTTCCACGGCTAACGATGCCGCAAACAGAAGCCCGTTGTCTTTGAGCGCACCGCGGTGGCAAATTCCGCTTTCGTTTACCGTGATTTCTGCACCGTGATGCGCAGGGTAGGCGAGGGTACAGCAAAGCGGTGCGCCTGTGCGTTCCAACCGCAACACACTGACTTTGTCGGGGTAGCTTACAAAATACCGCCGCGTTTCCGTAATCGCGGTATTGCCCTTTTTACGCTCGATTTCGGTTGTGCAAACGGCTGTGTCCAAATCCAGTGCGCGGGAATACGCGCCCGTTTTCAGCGTCGGGCGGTCAAACGCGATGCGGATTTCGCCCATACATTGGTATGCCCCGTAGCCATCTTTTCCACCGACCAATTTTTCGCAAATCCGACTGCCTTCATCGTCTTTGCCGTTTAAAAAGGCGTCGCGCGCTTCGTGAAAATAATCCAAACGCGTTTTGCCGTTTTCGTCTGCTCCCGTCAGGTTGCCGCCGCAGTAGTCGGGGCGCTTTTCGGACGGACCGCCCGTCCAAAAGGTTTTACAGTTGACGGTAATCTGCTCTTTTTTGATGCCTCCGAGCGCCGAAAGCCCCAAACTGCCGTTGCCCAGCGGCAGGGCGGTTTGCGCCCAAGTACTGTCTTTCGGACGAAAGACCTCTTTTTGTTTCTGTAACTGTTTATACGGCTTGTTAAAATAAATTTTCATACTGCACCCGCCTGTGGAATTTTTTTCATTGTAGCATATTTTACGCTTTCTCACAAGTGTTTTTAAAGTTCAACACTCCGCACCTTTTTTGTCGAGAATAATCTATTGACAATAGTCTATGCATTTGTTAAAATAGTTCTTGCGGCAGACCGAATGACGATGTGTGTTTGGGGTAATACAAATTGAGGGAATTATCCCAGGGGTATAGAATGCTTAGTCAGAGGGCATCGGTAAAATCGTATGCTTGCAACAAAAAAGGGGCTGTAAAAAAACAGCCCGAAGGAAAAAAGACTGCAAGAAATC
>JBJEPR010000086.1:0-4585 GCA_051881335.1 Candidatus Fimenecus sp.
GCCGATACACGACGGCAACTTCTGCGTAGACGGACTGTTCTACCCGAACCGCGAGCCGTCCAGCGGTGCGTTGGAAATGAAAGTCTGCTACCGTCCCATTCGCGCGAAGTATTTGGGCGATGGCAATGTTGAATTCAAAAATACCCGCTATTTCAAAGCGACGGACGATATTGCCGTGTTTTATCGGATTATAAAGAACGGCAAGGAGACGGAAAACGGCGCTTTGAATGTCGTTTTACAACCGCAGGAAACAAAACAAATTACGCTGAATGCGGAAACAGTAAAAAATGCTGATGCAGATGTGTTCATCGACCTTATCTACCGTAACAAACAAACGAGCGACGAAATTGCTACGGAACAGTTAGCGGTATCTGCCGCAACGCTCCCCTGTGCCAAAGCACCGCGCGAAGCCGCTGAAATTAAAGAAAATAACGGCAAAATCGAAGTGGATTTTGCCGGCGGGAAAGCGGAATTTGACTGCAAAAAAGGACTTGTCAGCTACCAAAAAGACAGCACGGAATATGTAAACGGCACACCGCTTGACGGTCTTTCGGGCTTTGTGCCGCACATTTACCGCGGGAGACTGGACAATGACCAATACCTGAAAATTTTCTGGGATATTTTGGGGTTGGAAGGTGCAAAAGCCAAATTTGCAGGCTGTAAAGTAAAATCAGACGGCAACGGCAAGTTTGTGCGTACCGCCTACAACTTCATCACGCGCGGGATTTTCGTATTGGCACGCGCGACGGTGGATTACCGTTTCTCTAAGACCGGCGAAATGACCGTTTCTGCAAAGCTTCATAAAGTTTGCCCCGTAACGGCGCAGTTGCCGCGTTTCGGCGTGCATTTGGAAATGCCGAAAGGCTTTGAAAAGGTCACCTATTACGGCAGAGGACCTGTAGAGAACTATGCGGATTTCAAGGAGCACGCACCTGTGGGGCTTTACGAAACCACCGTTACCGATATGCCCCATAAATACATTAAGCCGCAGGACTCAGGCAACCGGGGCGAAACACGCTACGCTGTTTTGCAAAACGAAAACGGCAAAGGGCTTTGCTTTGCGACGGCGGATAGGTACTTGAACTTTAACGCAAACCACTTTACCTTAAATCAGTTAATCCAAGCCAAACATATTGAAGATTTACCCGATACAGACACCACCAATGTTTCGGTAGACGGCTTTGTGCGCGGCACAGGCTCGGCGAGTTGCGGTCCTGCACCTGCAAAGGAATATTTAATTCCGTTTGGCTACACAAGACCGCTTTCGTACACATTTACGGTAAAAACGGTGGAATAAGATTTTTTGACTGACAGCGGATTTTGATAAAAATTGATGGAACGGTCAAGACCGTTCCCTACACGCACGAAATGCAATACGAGCGTAGAGTGCTGTCTGCTCCCGCCGTTGGATTGCATTGATTTTTCGGTGCGCCGAGTCGTCGCCCCCTACAAATGAAAATCAAAATTTGTCATTCTGAACGAAGTGAAGAATCTCAAATAGCGCAAAAAAATACACAACGAGATTCTTCGGCTATCGCCTCAAAATGACAATCGGGCGGGCGTGGAAACCCGCCCCTACATTGTGAAGACAGAAAATAGAACGAAAAAGGACTTTTCCGAATACTGATTGGGAAAGTCCTTTTTGTTGTTATTTTTATTAAATTAAAACGATGACAAAGCGGTGAAACGGTCTTTGAGCGCACCGTACAGGGAATCGTAAAATGCGTGAAAATGCCTATATTCCGCTGTACGCTGTGCATTGGGTTCTTGGGTTTCGGGGTTATATTTTACCATTGTTTTGCAGGCAGACGGCACATCGCCGTAAATGCCTACGCCTACAGCGGCAAGCACCGCCGCACCCAGCGCCGCGCCCTCGGAGGACAATGCCGTTTGTACGGGCAGGTCGAACAAGTCGCAAAGCATCTGCCGCCAGAAAGCACTTGAACCACCGCCGCCTGTCAGGAGCATTGTATTCGGGTTGATACCTGTTTCATGGATAACACAGAGGCAATCATATAATGAATATGATACGCCCTCCAACACCGCGCGGATAAAATGCGCTCTTGTGTGTTTCGCGGAAATCCCGAAAAACACGCCGCGGCAATCGGGGTCAAGGTGGGGCGTACGCTCACCCATTAAATAGGGCAGATAAAAAAGATTTTCCGCGCCGACGGGGATTTTTTCTGCCGCTTCGTCCAAAAGTGCATAAACAGAACGGTTTTCCTGTTTTGCCTTTACAATTTCTTCGGTGCAGAACTGATTTTTAAACCATTGTAGCGAAAGCCCTGCGCCTTGTGTGACGCCCATCACATGCCAAGCACCGGGGACGGCACAGCAAAAGGTGTGTATGCGCCCTTGTATATCCATTTTCGGCTTATCCGTATGCACATACACCACACCCGAAGTACCGATTGTGGTAAAAGCTTTGCCATTTTTCACAACGCCTGTGCCAACTGCGGCGGCGGCGTTATCCCCCGCTCCGCCCACCACGGCGGTTTTGGTGGAAAGTCCTGTAATCTTTGCGGCAGTTTCGCTGATATACCCCGTAATTTCGGGGGATTCATACAGTTTGGGCATAGCGGACATCGGCAAGCCGACGGCTTCAATCATTTCTTCTGACCATTTGCGGTTGGGTACATCTAATAATTGTGTACCCGAGGCATCGGACATTTCCGATGCAAATTCGCCTGTTAAACGGTAACGCAGATAGTCTTTCGGCAATAAGATATGGCGGCAGGCGGCAAAATTCTGCGGCTCGTTGTTCTTTACCCACAGCAATTTCGATGCCGTAAAGCCTGTCAGGGCAGGATTTGCCGTGATTTGCACCAGTTTTTCTCTGCCTACTGTTTCCGTTAACTGTTCGCACTCTTTTTTCGTGCGTTGATCGCACCATAAAATACATGGGCGTATCACTTCGCCGTTTTCATCGAGCATTACAAGTCCGTGCATCTGTCCCGAAATACCGAGAGAGACAATTTTCTCAGGCGAAACACCGCTCTTTCTAAGCATCTCACCGATAACGGTAACGGCGGCACGCCACCAATCCTCTGGGTCTTGCTCCGCCCACCCGTTTTGCGGCTGAAGCATTGGGTATTCTGCCGAGGCAGAGGCAATTTTTTCGCCTGTTTCGTCAAACAGTACCGCCTTTGTGGCAGATGTGCCGAGATCAATTCCGATTACATAACGCATAACAAGTCTCCCTTTATTGAAACAGTATGCTGTTGACAACGGTTTCCAGCCACTCCTGCTTGCCGCTTGCGGGGGGCGCAGGTTTCTTTAACTGACAAGCATAATCGGAAAGTTCCGTGAGGGTTGCTTCGCCGTTACGGATTTTTTGACCGATTTCGCTATTAAAACTCTGATAGCGTTCCTTTACAAATTCGTCCAAACGACCGTCCTCAATCAACTCGGCGGCTTTCAAAAGGCCGAGTGCAAAAGTATCCATACCGAGTATGTAGCCGAGTACGATATCTTCAAGCGTATTGCTGGGGCGGCGGTTTTTCGCGTCAAAATTCAGTCCGCCGTTTTTCAATCCGCCCGCTTTTAACACCTCATACATACACATAGTCGCTTCATATACATTAAAGGGGAACTCGTCTGTGTCCCAACCAAGAAGATAGTCGCCTTGGTTTGCGTCGATACTGCCGAGCATACCGTTGACGGCGGAAATGCGCAGTTCGTGCTGGAAGGTGTGACCTGCCAATGTTGCGTGGTTTGCCTCGATATTCATTTTGAAATCTTTATCCAGTCCGTATTGGCGCAAAAAGCCGATTGCAGTTGCCGCGTCAAAGTCATACTGATGCTTCATAGGCTCTTTCGGCTTCGGCTCAATATAGAAATCGCCTGTAAAGCCGATACTTCTGCCGTATTCCACAGCCATACGCATCAGCGCGGCGATATTTTCCTGCTCAAATTTGACATCGGTATTGAGTAAGGTTTCATAGCCCTCTCTGCCGCCCCAGAACACATAGCCCTTGCCGCCGAATTTGACGGTCAAATCCAGCGCCTTTTTAATTTGCGCCGCCGCAAAGCAGAACACCTCGGCACTGTTGGTGCTCCCCGCGCCGTTCATATAACGGGGATTGGAAAACATATTTGCAGTACCCCACAGGCATTTGATGCCCGTCTTTTTCATTTTTTTAAGTATATAGTCGGAAATTTCGTCCAGTCTTTTGTTGGTCTCGTTAATATCGTCCGCTTCGGGGACTAAATCCACATCGTGGAAGCAGAAATAGGGAATACCGAGCTTTTCCATAAATTCAAAGCCTGCATCAACCTTGGCTTTGGCGTGCTCCATAGTAGCAGGTGCACAGCCGAAAGTCTTATCCGCCGTGCTTTTGCCGAACATATCCACGCCGTCCGCACCGAGGGTATGCCACCAGGACATCGCAAAAGAAAGATGCTCGCGCATCGGCTTGCCCATCACCACACGGTTCGCGTCATAATAGCGAAAGGCAAAGGGATTTTTGCTTTTTGCCCCCTCATAGGGTACTTTACCGATAAAATCAAAATAAGTCTGCATCATATAAACTTGTATGATATAGTCGAGGCTACATCATACCCTTTCTAAATATTTACACTCACC
>JBJEPR010000087.1:0-20599 GCA_051881335.1 Candidatus Fimenecus sp.
TCCTAATCCACGGCATAAACTTGCTCTTTTTGCCGATGCGTTTGCGGTCTACCATCCCGCCGATGAGCACATCGTTTATGGCGTCCCACACCTTGGAAACGATAATAATCCACGCCCAGTGCATCGAGCTTAACCCGATACACTGCGTGTAAAACAAAAACATATACGAGGAAACCAGTTGGAAGGACAAATTACAGCCGAGGTCGCCCATAGCGTAGCCGATTTTGTCCTGCATACCGAACGGTTTTACCTTGTTCGCCGTATTTTGCAAAAGGGTCACTTCCTTTTTTTAGAATAGTATCATCATAACGGATTTTTTATGGAAAAGCAATAAAAAACAAAAGAAAATTTCCAATAATATGAAAATTTTATCCATAGTTTTTGCATTTTTTCGTTGACGGTGTTTTTTTATTTCGTTATAATATATACAGAAATTCCATACAAAAAGGCTTTTTCGCGAGCGATAGTATGCCGAATGCGGATTGCATATCCGCGGAAGCACCGTGCGGGCAAACAATGTAATTTGCCTTTTGCAAAAGGAAAAAGTGTGCTAAAATCAATACGGTACTGAAACTGCGGGAACAGGGAAAGCGGGAATACAATGTCGGAAATTACAAAACGAGCTTTGGCACAGTCGTTAAAAAATTTATTGGCACATAAGCCGCTGAACAAAATTACCATCAGCGATATTGCTGAGGACTGCGGCATCAACCGTATGACCTTTTATTACCATTTTAAAGATATATATGACCTCGCGGAATGGACTTGCATTGACGAAACCAAAAAAGTCCTCAACGGCAAGAAAACATACGATACTTGGCAGGAGGGACTTTTAAATATTTTTCACGCTGTATCGGAAAACAAAGCGCTTATTTTAAATGTATATCGTTGTGTTCACCGCGAACAGATAGAAATGGGCTTAAATCCGTTGGTATCCGGTCTTTTGTTGTCTGTCATCGAAGAGAAATCTGCCAGTCTGTATGTATTGGAAAGTGACAAGAAATTCATTGCGGATTTTTATGAATATGCCTTTATCGGTGTGATGATAAATTGGATTCAAAACGGTATGCAGGAGTCGCCCGAAGTATTGGTCGAAAAAATCAGCACTTTGATGCGCGGCAATTTTACAAAATCCTTACAGGATTTCTCCATACATAAAAACACATCAAATTCGCCCGATTGATAAATTTTTTGACAGTTTTTCCGTCCTGATAAAACTTTTATCAGGGCGGATTTTCTGTTTATTGTGCAAACACGCCGCTGTATATATAATGAAAACAGAAAAAAATTTAGGAGGTTTTCTATATGTATTATGCAGCAGGCACTTACGAAGCATTTGCACATCCCGAAAAGCCGAAGGATGTAGATAAGAAATCTGCGTATATCATCGGTACGGGGCTTGCAGGCCTTACAGCGGCGTTCTATCTTGTCCGCGACGGGCAGATGAAAGGAGAACATATCCATCTCCTTGAAAAGTTAGAGCTTGCCGGCGGCAGCTGTGACGGCCGAAAGGACATCACCAAGGGCTTTTATATGCGCGGCGGACGGGAAATGGACAACCACTTTGAAGTGATGTGGGATATGTTCCGCGATGTCCCCTCGCTGGAAAACCCCGGCGTCTCTGTGTTAGACGAATACTATTGGCTCAACAAGCACGACCCAAACTATTCGCTTTGCCGTGCCTCCGTCAACCGCGGCGAGGACGCGCACACCGATAAAAAGTTCGGCTTGGACAGAGAATCGGCACTTGCCCTTTCGCAACTGTTTATTACACCGGAAAAAGCTTTAGAGGGTAAGAAAATTTCCGAAGTATTGCCCGATTCTTTCTGGGATACGAATTTCTGGCTCTACTGGCAGACGATGTTCGCCTTCCAGCGCTGGTCGAGTGCCCTGGAAATGAAGCGCTATCTTTGTCGCTATGTGCACCACATAGACGGGTTGCCGGATTTCAGCGCACTCCGCTTCACAAAGTACAATCAGTATGAAAGCTTGATTATGCCGCTTGTGAAATATTTGGAAGCACACGGCGTCAGAATTGAATACGGTATGGATGTTAAGAATGTTATCATTGACACCGTCGGCGACAAAAAGATTGCCAAACAGATTGTGTATGTAAAAGACGGTGCCGAACAGACCATTGATTTGATTGAGGACGACCTTGTATTCATCACCAACGGTTGCTGCACCGACACTTCCTGCTACGGCGACCAAACGCACGCACCCGACCTTTCTATTATCCGAAACGGCGGCGGCGAATCGTGGGATATGTGGAAAAACATTGCCAAACAGGCAAAGCACGGTGAATTCGGCAATCCCGACGCGTTTTGCAGTGATGTGGAAGCAACCAACTGGATGAGCGCGACGGTTGCCACCTCCAACGAGGAGATTATTCAGCATATCATCAAAATCTGTAAGCGTGACCCCCGCGAGGGCAAGGTCACGACAGGCGGTATTGTCACCGTAAAGGACAGTACCGAAAACTGGTATCTGTCTTGGACCATCAACCGTCAGCCGCAGTTCAAATCGCAGGATAAAGACACCGTTTTGATTTGGCTGTATGCGCTCAGCACCAATAAGGAAGGCAATTATGTCAAAAAAGCGATGCGTGACTGCACAGGTGAGGAAGTTTGCCGCGAATGGCTGTATCACATCGGCATTCCGGAGTCGGAAATTGAGGACCTTGCCAAAAACGCCTGCAACACCACAACTTGCTTTATGCCGTATATTAACGCGTTCTTCCAGCCGAGAAAGAACGAAGACCGTCCGCATGTTGTACCCGACGGCGCTGTAAACTTCGCTTTCCTCGGGCAGTTCGCCGAGACACCCCGCGACACGATTTTCACCATTGAATACTCTATGCGCACGGGTATGGAATCCGTATACACACTGCTCGACATAGACCGCGGCGTACCGGAGGTTTGGGGCAGCAAATATGATGTGCGTGAACTTTTGCGCGCGTGCTACTACGCGATTGACAAGAAACCAATTACGGAAATTAAACTTTCCTTGGCGGAAAAGGAATTGGTCAAAGTTGCCTTGAAGAAAATCAAAGGAACAGACATTGAAATTCTGTTAAAAGAAAGCGGACTGATTGAGTAATCGTATGTTCTGTCTTTGCATAAAACTCGGAAAGCCCTTCGTTGTGTAACCAACGAAGGGCTTTCCCTTTCTTTTAGCTTTTTGTTTACTGCGCCCAGGTAATTTCCAGACCGTCCAAATTTCTGCCGTTGTCGGTCGGATACCATTTTTCGCCGAGGGTAATTTCGCTTTCGGCGGCAAGCATATGCACAGATTTTAAAGATGTGCAGTTATAAAACGCATACTCGTCAATCTGCTCTATACTTGCAGGAATTTCCACCGTTTGTAAACTGCCGCAGTAGGCAAAGGCATCTTTGCCGATAAAGGTTAGGTTGTCAGGTAACTGTAATTCCTTTAATGCACAGCGGAAAAACGCCTTTTCTTCAATGCGCGTCACGGAGTCGGGTATGGTTACCGCCGTCAGAAACTGGCATTTGTAAAACGCCTTGGTACGAATGGTTTCCACCCCATCGGGGATTTCATACTCGATAAACTGTACTTCCTTTTGCGCGCCGTTTGCATCGGTTTCGGTTTTGGTCTGTTTATTGCGTGCAGGCGGATAGAACAGGAGCGTTTTCATATCCTTCGTATACAAAACGCCGTCCACATCGCAAAAATACTCGTTTTCCGCGCTGACCTTGAACGCTTGCAATTTTTGGTTATTTTCAAATGCCCACGGTCCGATTTCCCGCACATTTTTACCGATATAAATCGTCTCCACATTTTCCAAATTGACTGCCGCAAAGTCCGCAATCACCGTTACGGGACAACCCTCGTATTCATCGGGAATTTCCACCGACAGAATAGTGGATTTATCCGGGAACTCACGCACTGTCGCTTCGCCGTTTTCGATTTTATATTTAATTTTCGCCTCTCCCGTGTCTGCCTGTTCACCGCACCCGGAGAACAGAACGCCGATACAAAGGGAGAATACCAACAGCAGTGCACATAATTTTTTCTTTTGCATTTGTCAGCCCTCCTCTACCGTAGATACCGCCGCCGTCGGTGCGTCGGCTTCCTCTATCGCGCGCACGCGTTCCTGCAATTCCCGAACGCACAGCTCCAGTTTTTCTTTCGTCAAATCGTAGAAGAAGAATGGCACGGTAATCAACACCAAGCCTATGACTGACGCCCAGGTGTAAATGTTAAACACATTGTTGAGGATCTTCGAATCGAACAGAACATCCCAGTCCGAAGTAAAGCCGACCAATTTTAACAGCCACGGAATAATATAGCCGATTGCCATATTGATGGGATTTAAGAACCAGCCGTACACACCCGACATCGAGTCGGCACGCTCGCCGTATTTCCATTGGTGATAATTTTGAATATCCGCACCCAATCCCGTGTTGACACCGTCCACAACGGGCGCGAGGGTATTTTTCAAGAACATTGCAACCATAAAAATGAAAATGTTTTCAAATTTGACCGCGACGGCAACACCCAAAACCGTCAACAAGGTCGCGGCGCGGGAAGCAATCAAAATATCGCGCTTTTGGAAGCGTTTCGTGAGCACCGGCGTAAGCAAATTGCCCGCCGTCATACCGACCACAACAATATTCGCGGCAATGCCCGAAAACCACTCCATACGAAGTGAATAAATAAACCACCACGCAAGCAGATTGCCGACGAGCCCCTGCCACTGCCCGATGACATTGGAGACATTGGTAATCCAAAAATATTTGTTCTTGAGCACATTCTTTGCGCCGCGCCAAAATTTTACCTTTTCGCGCTTTTCCATCGGCGGTTCAATAACGCGCTCCTTGCATTTGGCAATGGCAAGCGTAATGAAAACCCCGATGAAGCAGAAGATCGGCACAAAGACTTTATAGGTGGTCAAGCTCAAATACCCACCTGTTGAAGCTATCAACAGCGGGAAGAACATACTGATTACAGACGGGAACAGCCCCGTAATAATCGGCACAATCGAATACAGCCTCTGGCGCTCCTGTGAATTCGGCGTCATAAAGGTCACCATACCGTTGATGCCGATGAACGACTGATAAAAATAGTTCGCAAAGGTCAAAGCGAAATGCAAAATGACCAGCTTATGCGTATAGCTTAATTCCTGTACGGGCAGGAACGGAATAATCGACATTAAAATCGCCGCCGGAATCCCACACAGCATAATAAAGGGCTTCAGTCTGCCGTATTTGGCACAGAACTTTTTGCGGATAAACCAGTTGATATATCCGGTTAACCCGTTAATCACCAAAATATTGCCCAAAATCTGCGGAAAGCCTTTCATAATAAACTCAAAGCTCGCAGACGGTATAAAATAACACGCAATACCCAGCACGGTTTGCCCGATATACGCGGCATGTGCAAACACACGCATTTTCGGCGTTAACTGCCCGTGGTTTTCATAAATCAGCACCCCGAGCGGATTTAAGAACATCAAAACATACCCAACGACTGTACCAATTAGGTTGATGATGTAAAAATCCATTGCGGCAATGCCCATAATCGCACCGCAAAAATAGTTGGAGGCAAAGGTCATCATCCCCGAGACCGTCATAAATATGTAAGAGCCTGCCTGCGACGCGGTATACGCCACAACCTCCTCTAAGGACAGGTACTCCCCTTCGTTCGGGTGCTTCCAGTGCGCTTTGACATATGCCGGAACACCCTTGATTTGCTGCATCAGCTTTTGCATCGCCATACCCATTTCGCTCCGCTTCTAAAAGTTGAAAATTTGCATAAAAAATCAGATTGCCTTGCCATTATACTATAAACTTTCCACAAAATAAAGCGTTATTTTTATATGCTTTATTTTTTGTGCAGATTGGCGGCGAATGAGGGTATAGGCTTGGTGATTCGGACAAAAAAAGCCCCGCCGGAGGCGGCCAAAAGCCACATCTGCGGGGATTGGAAGTATGGTACGGTCATTACAGGCAGGCAGAAAGGAACGCAAGAATATCTGCAAACACTTCCGCACGGTTGATTTCGTTGAGAATTTCGTGCCGCGCGCCGTCATACAGTTTCATCTGCACATTTTGATGCCCTGTATTTTGCAATCGCGAGAACACCTCGCGTACGCCTTTACCGTAGTTACCTATCGGGTCCATTGTGCCCGAAATCAGCAGTATAGGCAAGCTTTGCGGTATAGCGGCATACCAACCGTCTTTGGAAATCTCGCGCACGGTCAAAAACAGCGCTTGCATACCGCTGACGGTATACATATAACCGCAAAGCGGGTCGGCAATGAATTTGTCAACCTCTTTTTCATCGCGCGAAGCCCAATCACAGGGCGTGCGTTTATCGGTTTTTTTGTTGTATGCACCGAACGCAATTTTATCAAGCAATTTGGAACGGTGTTTTTCACCTTTCAGATTTATCAAAGCCTTGCAAAGCAACAATCCGAAGCCCAACGCGGGGTTACTGCCGCTTGTGCCGCTGTAAACCGCGCCCGCAAGCAACCTGCCGTACTGCGCGGTATATTTGCGGGCAATCAAAGAGCCCATTCCGTGCCCGAACAAATACAGAGGCAAATCAGGGTACTCTTTTTTTGCCCAATCGGTAACGGTTTTCATATCCTCGGCAAAAGTCTGCTCGCCGTGTTCACCGAAATAGCCGAGCAGTTCGGGCGAAGCAACGCTTTCCCCGTGCCCGATGTGGTCGTGTAAAAATACGGCAAAGCCGTTTTCGCAAAGATATTCGGCAAACGGCAGGTAGCGTGCAGAATGCTCCGCCATACCGTGCGAAATCTGCACGACGGCTTTGACGGTTTCCGTTTGCGGGCATAAGCATTTTGCGTGAATGTCCCCTATCCCCGCACAAGAGGGAAAGGTGTAGGTTTGGGTGGTGATGTTCATAATTGACTCCGTTTTCTGCGCGGATTACGCACGCAATAGATTTCGGATGTAGGGGCGGGTGGCTTGTCCCCGCCGTTTGGCGCCCGTTTTTAGAGAAAATCCACGCCCGTTAAAATACGATGTGATTTCGCGGAACAACACTGAGGTTGTTCCCTACGGGGATTTAACTATTATCTTCCGCCGTACGCTACATCCGGTAAATGGCCGTTCTCGTCCGGACGCAAAGTACCGTAATCCCAAATAATTTGGCTGGGTGCAGTCGTTGCATACCCGCCCGAAGAAGTCGGCAGTATTGAACCGCTGTACCCCGACTGTTGTGTAATTGTATACGGTTCCGGTTCAAACGGGTCCAGCACAATTGACTTATTGCTTTCGGCCGTTTCTTCCGTTGTCGTTTCTTGGGTTGTTGTCGTCTTTGTTGTTTTCTTTGTGGTTTCTTCGGCGGTGATTTCTTCTTCCGTTACGGGCTCAGTTTCCGCTTCGGTCATCGGCTCGGTTACGGATTCTGTGACCGGTTCCGTAACGGGAACAGAAACTACTTCAACGGACACCGTTTCCTCTACCGCGACCGATATTGGCGTCGACTTTGTTTCCGTCATAAAGCAAACCGCAACGGCGACAACGGCAATACACGATATCGCAACCACCGAAACCAGCGGCTTTTTATAGCGCAAAACCGATTTTACGCGTGCTTTCACGCCGACTTCGGCGAAAGACAGTGGACAAGCCGCCGGTCGCCGATTCGAGATACTGCATAAAAGCAGGGTTTCGGCATACGCTTTTTTCTCTGGCGGTGACATATCCCGCACCACGCGTTCGTCACAGGCAAGCTCAATATCCTTACAAAAGAAAATGTAACTCATCCATACAAGCGGGTGAAACCAATATACAGACAAAATCAGAAACCCCAGCGGTTTCCATAACTGGTCGCCGCGGGCAAGATGTGCAAATTCGTGGCGCAAAACATAACTTTTCTGCGGCTCCTTAACACCGGACGGCAGAAAAATGCGCGGGTGAAAAGCGCCGAAAATAAACGGCGATTGTATCCCATCGCACAAATACACATTGCCGCTGTCGTGCATATGGATACGCAGCCGCAGATACAAGCGGATATAGCTGATTGCCGCATACAAAAGCATACTCGCCGCACCCACAGCCCAAACTAAAAACACAATTCGCACCGCTAAGGCATCAGACGATACAGGAATTCCCGCAGTCGTCTGTGCAACACCCTGCCCCACAGCGGACTGCGTAACAGTTTGCGTAACCGCTTCGGCGCGCGGCACAAGGCTCACGGCACTTTCCAAAGAAAACGGACACAAAAGCCGCAAAGCGACCAACGCCCACAAAAGGCAAGAAATCCATTTCGGCGCGCGTTTTAAAAGCGGTCGAAGCACAAAAACGGCAAGCATTAAAAAACTTGCCGTAAAGCTCAAATGTATAAGATTTTGTAAAAAGACCGCCACCGCAATTTTCCCCCACAGACAACCTTACTCTTCCGCGTTCTCAATCATTCGGCGAATTTCCGCAATTTCCGTTTCGGAAAGCGATTGACGCGTTGTAAACGCGGCGACAAACGCCGGCAGAGAGCCTTGAAAGTTTTCCTCAACAAACTGCTCGCTTTGCATTGCCTCGTACTCCGCTTTGGTTGTCACCACGCGCACCGTGCCTTTTTCATTTTCAAAAAAGCCGCGAACACACAGCTTTTTGAGTACGGTATAAGTCGTTGACTTTTTCCAGTTGAGCTTTTCCGCACAGTGCGCAACAAGTTCCCGCGAAGTCAGCGGTGCATTTTCCCACACAATATCGGCAAAACGAGACTCCACCTCACCGAGTTTATAGGTGATCTTTTTCATAAAAAAGCCTTCTTTCGCGTAATATACTGCTATACAATAAATAATATAAGTATTACATTTAAAATCTATCACGATTAGACACTTTTGTCAACCGGCAAGAATTTTGGAAACTTATTGGAAAAATCTTGACCGCGTCTGTAATTTTTACTATAATGTTTCTATCTGAGCATTTCAGTTTGTTCGGGCACACCATTTCGGAGGAACGGTATGGATTTAACATTCCAATATTTTTGGCAGGCGGTTACCACCAACCCGCTGTTGGCATTGGCAGTGCTTTTAACGCTCGGCGTTATCTTAGTCAACGGCTGGACGGACGCGCCGAACGCCATTGCGACCTGCGTGGTTACAAGGTGTATGTCCGCCAGAGGCGCTATTCTAATGGCGGCGGTATTTAACTTTTTAGGCGTATTTTTAATGAGTATGTTCAATGCCACAGTCGCGGAAACCATTACAAAAATGGTGGATTTCGGAGACAATTCACACGAGGCAATCGTCGCTTTGAGCGGCGCGCTGTTTGCTATTGTGGTTTGGGCAACGCTCGCTTGGAAATTCGGCATTCCCACCAGCGAAAGTCACGCGCTCATCGCAGGGCTGACGGGCGGCGCTATCGCACTGCACGGCGGTTTAGACGGTGTCAACGGCAGTGAATGGGTAAAAGTGCTGTACGGACTGGTGATTTCCGTTGTGCTCGGTTTCGTGTTAGGTTATATCGTGTGCAAAATCGTGGTACTGCTGTTTCGCAAGGTGGAACGGAGCAAAACCGAGGGGCTGTTCCGATGGGCACAGATTTTCGGTGCGGCGTGTATGAGCTTTATGCACGGCGCGCAGGACGGGCAGAAATTTATGGGCGTTATCCTGCTGAGCCTGTTTTTGATTAACGGGCAAAGCTCGGGTGAGGCAGTGCAAATGCCTATTTGGCTGATGCTTTTATGCTCCTTGATTATGGGCTTGGGAACCTCCATCGGTGGCAAAAAGATTATCAAATCCGTCGGTATGGATATGGTCAAGCTCGAGAAATATCAGGGCTTTTCAGCTGATATTGCCGCTTCGATTTCCCTACTGATCAGTTCCATATTCGGTATCCCTGTTTCCACCACGCACGCCAAAACCACGGCGATTATGGGCGTCGGCGCAGTCAAACGCGTTTCCGCCATCAACTTCTCGGTTGTAAAAGAAATGATGTTGACTTGGATACTCACCTTCCCGGGTTGCGGGTTAATCGGCTTTTTAATGACCAAATTGTTTATTTGGCTGTTCTGATGTGAAAAAGAAAGGATAACACATATGAAAAACAAGCAGGACCGTTTCTATTTTGAAAACTTTATTGCGGCGTCGGACGATACCTGTTCCGCAGCGGATTATCTTGTAAAATGTTTAAAAAATTATGATGCGGACAAAATGCGTGATATGCTCAAAACCATGCACCAGTTCGAACACGCCGGCGACACCAAAAAGCACGAAATGTCCGCGTCGCTTGCCAAAGCCTTTGTCACCCCGATTGACCGCGAAGATTTGGCGGTAATCAGCCAATGCATCGACGATGTAACCGACTGCATTGAAGAAATCCTGCAGTGCTTTTACACCTATCAGATTACTGCTGTACTTCCCGAAGCCATTGCCTTTGCGGAAAAGCTGGTCGGCAGTTGTGCGCTGATGAAAAAAATGCTTACGGAATTCGGCAACTTCAAAAAGCCTGCGAAGCTGCACGAAATGATTGTGGAAATGAATCATTTTGAAGAAGAATGCGACGGTATGTATTTGGAAGCAATGCGTAAAATCCGCACACACACCAATGATGTGCTCGAAATTATTTCTTGGCGCGAAATTTACGAAAAAATGGAAGATTGTGCAGACGCCTGCGAGCATGTCGGCGACTGCGTGGATACGGTCGTTATGAAAAACACCTAACCGAACAGCCGCCGAAAGCATCTCTTTCGGCGGCTTTATATCTATAATAGGAAAGGAAATCCCAGGTTGAAGCAGAACGGAAAAACACTTCTGAAGCTCTTTGTAACTACCCTTTACATCAGCACCTTCACCTTCGGCGGCGGCTTTGTTATCGTCAACTTTATGAAGCGCAAATTCGTGGACGAGCTGCACTGGATTGATGAGCAGGAAATGCTCGACATCACCGCAATGGCGCAATCTTCGCCGGGTGCTATCGCGGTCAATGCCGCGATTTTGGTCGGCTGGAAGGTACAGGGCTTTTTCGGTATGCTTACGGCAGTTTTGGGCACAATCCTACCGCCGATGGTTATTTTAAGTATCATTTCCTTTTTTTATGAAAAATTTGCTGCGAACCGCTATGTGGCGCTTGTGCTGCAAGGTATGCAGGCGGGCGTTGCCGCCATCATTTTAGATGTAGCGTGCAGTCTCGGCAGTACGGTACTGAAAACCAAAAATTGGTTACATTATGTTGTTCTGTTGATTGCCTTTATCGCGGCATTTGTGTTGGGTGTCAATGTTGTTTATATCATTTTGGCGGCTTTGGGTATCGGCATTCTCAAAGAAGTGCTTTCGCACAGAAAGCGGTGCGAAAAATGATTTATTTACAGTTATTCTTCAGCTTTTTACAAGTCGGACTGTTTTCGGTCGGCGGCGGATATGCTGCTATTCCTTTAATTCAAAGTCAGGCTGTGGACAAATACGGGTGGCTCAGTTTGAGCGAATTCACAAATCTTGTCACCGTTGCCGAAATGACACCCGGCCCGATCGCCGTAAATGCCGCCACCTTTACGGGCATACAGATTGCGGGCATCGGTGGTGCGATTGCCGCAACGCTCGGCTGTATTTTCCCCTCAATGGTGCTGGTATCCGTCTTAGCGGTATTGTACGGGAAATTCAAAAAAAACACTGCGTTCCAAAATATTTTACAGGTTTTGCGTCCGGCAGTGGTTGCGCTGATTTTAAGTGCAGGCTTGCACATTTTGCGGTTGGTCGCCTTCGGAGAACAGGAAATTGCATTGGAGACAACAAATTTTATCGGCATTTTGCTGTTTACAGGCGCATTCTTTGTTCTTCGGAAATGGAAACTCAGCCCGATTTTGGTACTTTTGCTTTGCGGCGGACTGAATCTCGGCATTTACGCAATCAGCACACTGTTTTAGTATATTTTGCACATAAATACGGATACCAATATTATATATAATACAGAAAAGAGGGACAAACATATGTCTGTACGCTTAAACGAAGATAAAAAATTGGTGGAGACAATCCAAGAGGGCTTACGCAGAAAAGGCGGCTACTGTCCGTGCCGTTTGGAGAAAAGCGAGGACAACAAGTGCATCTGTAAGGAATTTCGTGAGCAAATTGCCGACCCCGATTTTGAAGGTTATTGTCACTGCAAGCTGTACTACAAATCCAAAGATTGAAACAGGCGGATACCGAAGCAGTATCCGCCTGTTTCTTTCCTTTTATCGGTCAATCGGTTCGTAATACAGTTTTCTGGAAACGATTTGCACATCGTCGGCACTCTGTGCCTCTTCGGTATATCCCAAATAGGAAAGCATACAATAGCTTTCCTCCCAATTTGTCTCAATCGCGTCAATCGAATCTGCGTAACCGTACAGAACCGCCGAATTGCGATAGGTCATTAAAAACGGAGAAAGACGGCGGTAGAGATGGGCAATCGGCTCACTGTCCTCTCCCTCGACTTCATAAAAAATTTTATACGCTTTATCTTCGGAAAGGATTTGTCCCGCATAATGGGTTGCTGTCAGGGCGGACACCGCAGCCGTTGCACATACAATCATCACGCAAAGTACAATACAGGCACCGCGCAGAAATCTGTTTTGCAAGCGGCTTCTCTCGTCTGCCTCACCGCTTATCCGTTTGCAAACTAAAATGCAAAACAGCACCGAAAACAGACAAATCGGTATGGCAAGATATTGGTGAAGCGGTGTGCCGAAAAAGCAAACCGAGATGCCGAACAGTTCGGCAACGCCCGCCGCAAGACTGCACACCCAGAGGACAGCAGAGATATAAAAACAGACTTTTTGTGATTTTGTCATCGGAAATCCCCTTCCGGTATCAAAGTTATATTGGTTTTATTGTAGCCAAAAAAACGCAATCGGTCAAGAAAAAAGCAAATCAGACCGAATGTTAAAAAAATGTAAAAAAAGGCCTGCATTTTTTTGGAATTTTCCTTGACAACATTCGATTTATATTGTAAACTATTTACGAACTGTGAAGTCAGATTCATAAATATTCAGAAAAAAGAGGGACTTACTATGAAAAAAGTACTTGCGGTTATGATGGCGCTTGTTATGGCTTTTGCGCTGTGCGTGCCCAGCTTTGCAGAAGGAGAAGGTTCTTTCCCCGGCATCGATGAGATTATCAATTCAATCACCGGTGCTATCGGCGAAATGAATGTGGACGAAATCATCAGTTCCATCGAGGAACAGATCGGGAGCATCGGTGGCGAGTCCGGATCGGCAATTTCGCCTGAAGATGCACAGGAAATTATTGATTCGCTTCTGCAACAAGGTGCTACGAAGGATAGCCTGATAGAAGCAATTGAGCAAATGCATAATGAAGGCACAATTGATGATGAAACTTATCAAAAGCTTCTTGATGCAGTTGAAGCCGCTGATATATCCGGCATTAGTGGCGATGCTTCCGACATCATCAATGCCCTTCGCCAAATGGGTATGACGGACGACCAAATCATTGCAATTGCTGATGAACTGCTCGACCGTGGAACTATTACACGCGAACAGTATGATGAAATCATCAGAATTCTCAATGAAGAAGAAAGCACGACTGAAGCCAGCAATGCAGGCGGTATCGGCGGGTTCTTGAGTGGTATAGTAGATGCAATCACCGGCTTGTTCGGTGGCGGTAGCGACGGTGACGGTGAAGGCGGCGAAGGCACGACTACCGGTACCACGACCAATTCAGATGAATATGCCGGCAAAGAGCCCACAGGCGATACTGCACTCCTCTCTGTCGCGGCTGTTGCGGCAGTTGCAGGCGTAGCACTTGTGCTGGCCAAGAAAAAACAGAAATAATCGAATATCTAAGTCCTGATTTGATATTTGCAAGCGGCTTTGCTTTCAGAGCCGCTTGTTTTTTTGCATACAGTGTGTTACAATAGGGCGGCTACTGGACAGGGAGGCTTATTTTATGGTTTTAACGATAGATATCGGCAATACAAACATTAACCTCGGATTGTTTAAAGGTGAAACCTTGCAGATGTGTGCGCGTCTGGCGACAGAACGGCAAAAGACAGATGACCAGTTTGCGGCGGCGTTTTTTCAGCTTTTTCAAATGCACAATATTGACCCGACGGAAATTGACGGCACCATTATCAGCTCGGTTGTACCGGAAATCACGGCTTCCGTAAAATATGCGGTGAAGCGATTGACTACACACAAGGTACTGGTACTTTCCCCCGGGGTGAAAACCGGCTTAAATATTTTGATTGATAATCCGGCGCAGTTGGGTGCCGACCTTGCGGCAGGCGCTGTCGGTGCGTCGGCGCACTATCTCCTGCCTGCATTTGTGGTTGACCTTGGTACGGCAACCAAAATTTATGCCATCGATGAAAAAGGCTTTCGCGGCTGTATGATTGCGCCCGGCGTTGCCATTTCTTTAAAAGCGCTGACCGATACAAGCTCTCTGCTTCCAACCATTAGCTTAGAAGCACCGAAAAAAGCATGTGGTACGAATTCCATTGAGAGTATGCAAAGCGGTGTAATTTTGGGCACAGCGGCGATGATAGACGGTCTTTTAGATCGTTTTACTACAGAACTCGGGACACCGAAAACAATACTGGCGACCGGCGGGCTTTCTTCTTTCATTGCGCCTGTATGCAATCATACCATTACCTATGACAAAGATTTAATTTTAAAAGGCTTGAAGAAAATCTACGAAAAAAATCAATAAAAAACGCATTCTGTTTCGCCAAATTTTGCGTTGCATCTCTGCTACGATTGCGGAGAGCAGCAGCAAGGAGGAATATAAATGTCAAACGCAAAACCCCAAAAGACGCGCAGACAAAAAACCGTCCTGCTCGTCGAAACCGCTATGCTTGCGGCAATCGTCGTGGTCATGGCACTCACCCCCATCGGCTACTTGCGCGTCGGTCCATTGGAATTGACACTGATTATGGTTCCCGTAATCATCGGTGCAGTTACTTGCGGTCCGGCTGTCGGTGCACTGTTGGGCGGTGTCTTCGGCATTACGAGCTTTGTGCAATGCTTTATGGGCAGCCCCTTAGGCGCAATTCTCGTATCTGTCAGTATCCCACGCACCTTCGTGGTCTGTGTCATAACCCGTATTTTGGCGGGTTGGCTCTGCGGACTTTTATTTAAAGTCTGTTTACCACACGACAAAAAAGGTAGCTGGAGTTATTTGGTCGCCGGTGTGTCCGGTTCGCTTTTTAACACCGTATTCTTTTTGGGCGCGCTTGCCCTTCTGTTTTGGGGCGTCACTTTCACTCCGGAGCAGGCGCAGTCGCTCGGTGGCGTAGATACGGTACTCAAAACCGTGATTGCCATTGCCGCAGGCTTAAATGCCCCGATAGAGCTTTTGGTATGTGCAGTTCTCGGCTCGGCAGTCGGCAAAGGCGTTGCCGTTGCAACCCGTAAGCTGAAATAACATTAAAAAAACACAAAGCCTTCGATTTGGTTTGACAAAATCGAAGGCTTTATTTTACGCATCAATATATTGGCTAAAATGCCCCGACAGAATGCTGTCGGGGCGTATATTTTTCACTATACCGCGAAAATCAATCTTCATTCTCTTCGCGGACTTTGTCGATAATCTCCTGCGGGATGGTTTCGCCGTGTTTAACCTGCAACATACAAAGCAGTGCCAAAATAAAGCAAATCGGGCAGAACACGAACAAGGACCAGTAGTTGTTGTTCGTCAAGTCGAACATCGCGCCGACCACAACAGGACCGACAATGGAAGCGGAGAAGGTCGCTGTGTAATAGTACCCTGTGAATGTGCCGACACGCTCCACACCTCCGATTTCCAAAACCAACGGCAGCGTATTGATGGTAACAAAGGAGATAAAGAAGCCGCCAATCACAATAGCTATATAAAGCATCGGTACCCATTTCGTAATAAAGAATGCTAAGAACAGGGTCAGAATCACAGACCAACCGAGGATAATTGTCTTCTTTCTGCCCCACTTTTGCCCGCATTTCCCGGCTGGAATTGCACCGAGTACAGTCGCCGCCGCAAACAGGGTGATAATCAAAGACGCATCCGATTCCTTAAAGCCCAATTCGGTTGTAGCGAAGGTGGTGAAATATGTATTGATAGAGTCCGTCGCGTTGGAATTGAAGAACAAGGCAATCAACATAAAAATCAAGCTTTTCTTTTCGCCGGAGGTCAATTTTAAGTCTTTCAGCGAGGATTTTTTGCCCTCTTTTTTGTTCTTTGCCGCTTCGTACGTAGCCTTTGCCTGTAAGGACTCCAGTTTGGAAATACGATTGTCCGGCTCACGGACCAAAAATACGATAACAAACAGGCAAAGCACCATAACTACTGCGCCGAAAATAAAGACATTGTTACGGATAAACTGTTCATCGCTGTTGCCTGAAATTAACTCAATCAACTTGCCGGAAACCGTGCCGAGCACAACGCCGACACCGCCCATAATATTGATGACCGCATTCCCCTCGCCGCGAAGCTCCGAGGGCACCAAGTCGGGCATCAATGCAACGACAGGAGAGCGCCAAGTCGACATAATAAAGTTAAACATAATGATATCCAGCATCAAAATGCCGATGGTTTGCAAACGCGGAATCAGAATAAAGAACAGCGCGCAAAGCGGAATACCAACCATCATATACGGCGTTCTTTTGCCAAAGCGTGTTCGTGTTCTATCGGAAAATCTACCGAACAGCGGTTGAAAAACAACGCCGAAAATATTGTCGATAACCATAATAATACCGACGGCGGTACCGGACCATGCGAGATTGCTGATTACGCTGTTGTCCCGTAAAATCAGCGGTACATAGGCGTTGTAAATAATCCACGCAATTTGCACTGCCATAAAGCCGAAACCAATCAGCGCCGTTTTGCCGTAATGTAGCTTATTATTACTTTTTACTGCACTTGTCATAACAAAACTCCTTTCAAAGTTTATCCATATTTTAACAAAATAAACAGAGGTTTGCAACCGTCCGGCAAACTTTTTTTACAGAATATGCAGCTTGCCTTCTCCGGTATACATTATTCGCCTTTCCGTTCTGCACGCTCGCGTGCACGCTGTTGTTTGCGCTTTTTATTCTTTTTTCGGCGTGCGGTTTCCAAAACAATTTCTAAAATGATGAGCGCCGCAACCACCAAAATGACGGTAACCACCTTGCCCGCCGTTACGGTTACACCTTTTTCCCCGTCTGCGGTTTGATTGGTCAAGCCCTCTACTGCTGTACGCAGGTTATAGTTTACCTGCATTAAGCTGTTTTCGGAAGCGGGGGATGCAAGCGCTTCCTTGCCTGCCGCAATCGCGTCTTTGAGCGCGTTTGCCGACTGCGTGCTGCAAAGTGTAACATCTACACTTTGCGCCGCTTCCAATGCGGCAGACAACCGTTCTTTTTGCTGTATAACGCGTGCACGGTATTCGCAAAGCTCCGTAATATTGTCGGTAATGATGATGCTGTAACCGCGTTCGGTCACATCGTTCCAGCCGATGGCATTATCTTCACGCTTGCCGCAAAGCGCCGGGTCAGTCATATCAATCGCGGCTCGGCCTTTCCCGATAAATTCTTTCAGCACGGAATTGCCGTACACTACACCGTACGGATTCGAGGAGGAAAGCAGTGTGCCCACCGCCCCGCCGCTTAAGGTTTTCGACGCGACGGACTTGGCGCTGAACACCACATTACCGTGGTAAGCGGAAAGCACCAAAGGCATCGTCGGTTTTTCGGAAATCCAGTTTTTGACTTCCTTTTTATCGCCGTCCGCAAGCAAAACGACACTGTTTAAAAGGTTTTCCGCGCTCAAAGCATCGTAGATTTCGTCGCGGAATTCCCAGCCGCCCGCAACCAAAAGCAACGCCTTTCCGGAAAGCGCCTTTGCGGCCTCGACAAGCGTGGGCACGGTGTATTCGGTAATTTTTTCATGCAGACTGCCCGTACTGTTGCGCAAATGGTATTCGGACAGCTCGTGGTAACCGACATCGGCAATATTTTTCTCGACAACATTGCCCAAAGCGTCCACACACATTCTCGACAAATTTTCATCTGCCATTAAAACCATATATCCGTCTGCGGTTTTGCGCACGGTGACATAGACCATATCCGCACCCGCTTCCGATGCGGCAAGCAAGCCCTCCACAGACTGCTCAGGGAAATTCTCGGTGTCGCCGTATTTCGAGACGGCAATCAAATCCCCTGCCGGGTTTTTCAGTGCCGTATATGCCGCGGAAACCGCCGCGTCCTCTGCCGACACGGGGACAAACAAACTGCAAATTACCGCCAGCACTGCCAAAACACACAGCGCCTTGCGAACCAATACGCGCTTCATATGCGCCCTCCTTTGAAAAAATGCCGATTCTTTTGTATTCAGTATACCAAATCTCCCTAAAATTTACAATAGAAAATAGTGCTTTTTCGGCGAATTCCGATTCAAAAATACTAAATATGGTATGAATTTCATTTTGCACAAAAATTATAGTCAAAATTTTACTTGTGTAATTTTTTTTAGGCTTGATAGTCGGGCTTTTTTTGTGTTACAATAGTAGCCACTTCGACAAAGTCGTACGGATTTTGCCGTTTTAAAGGGGAGTTTTGTGCAATGTCATTCGGTAAGAATTTAAAAAACTTACGATGTGCAAAGCTGCCGCCGCTGACACAGACAGACCTTGCAAACGCCATCGGCGTTACACAACGCAAGATTTCGTTTTTGGAAACGGGGGCATCTGAGCCTTCGCTTCGCGACATCATGGCGATTTGCCGTTATTTTAATGTTTCAGCGGACTATCTTTTGGGCTTGCCCCGTGATATGGAGTATCCTGATAAGCTATGACCAAAAAAGAACTGGCTCTGCAAAGTGTAGAAGCACTCAAAACCGAATATCCTGACGCGCTTTGCTCGTTAACGGCATCCAATCCCTTAGAACTGCTCATTGCCACGCGCCTTTCGGCGCAATGCACCGACGCGCGCGTCAACTTGGTCACCCCCGCGCTGTTCGAGAAATACCCGACGCTGGATGATTACTGCAATGCCGATGTGAAGGACATTGAAAGCATTATTCATTCCTGCGGGTTTTATCACGGGAAAGCGCGGGATATTATTGCTATGGCGCAAAAAATCAAATCGGATTTCGGCGGCAAGGTTCCTGACACCATTGAAGATTTGACTTCTTTACAGGGTGTCGGCAGAAAAACCGCCAATTTGATTGTGGGCGATGTTTACAAAAAGCCCGCCGTGGTCTGCGACACCCATTTAATCCGCATTGCCAACCGCTTGGGGCTGGTCGCCACGAAAGACCCTGTTAAAGTGGAAACTGCGCTCAAAAAACTACTTCCGCCCGCAGAGAGCAACGACTTTTGCCACCGTGCCGTGCTGCACGGGCGTGCTGTCTGCACCGCGCGCAAGGCATACTGTGAAAAATGCTGTATGTCTGCCTTTTGCAAAAAGAAAATCTGACCGGAAAGGTTTTTCTGTCCAATGTATAAATGCAATCCCGACTGTTACGGTGCAATGTTTGCCATACCCGCAAGCGTTGCCGATACATATCTCGCCGAGGCTCCCGGCGACAGCGTAAAAGCTCTGCTTCTGATTTTCCGAAATCCGAGCGGGGCTGTTTGCGTCAGTGCGATTTCCGAAAAATTGGGGCTGACGGCGGACGAGGTTCTGCACGCGCTCGATTACTGGGTACAAAAGGGTATTTTGCTATTCACCGATGAGGTGGGAAATGTAAAATATGTGCCGAAAGCCGAACGAAAACTGCCGGAAGCGGCAAAAACGCTGACAACAGCAACGCCAACCGCGCCCGCCGAAAAAAGCACGCCCCTCCCCGCCGCCACGGCCGAATTCCCGAAGCCGACGATGGAGCAAATCACGGCGCGGATTCGTGAGGACAACACCGTGCGCAGTCTTTTCTCGGAGGCACAAAGCATTTTGGGGCGCACCATCGGTTTAGATATGCAAACCACGCTTTTAACGCTGTTTGACACCTACGGGTTGAAAAAAGAGGTCATTTTAACACTGGTGCAGTATTTGTCCGAACACGGCAGAGGGGCAACGGCAAACATTCTGCGCACGGGCAAAATTTGGGCGGAACGCGAAATTAACACACTCGACGAAGCAAACGAATATATACAGAACGACACACAGGTGCAGCATCTGTTTGCACAGTTTCGCACCGCAACGGGCATTTCCACCCCGCGCCCGACGCAAAAGCAAAGCGATTTTTTGCTTTCGTGGACAAAAATGGGGTTGTCGATGGAGCTTATCTTAAAAGCATACGAGGAAACCGCCGAACGCACGGGCAAGCTGTCATTCGCGTATATGGATAAAATCCTCAAAAACTGGCACGAGGCAGGACTTAACTCTGCGCACGCGGTAGATACACAACAAGCCAAAACCAGAGCGGAAAAATCGGGTAGCAAACAGGAAAAACGCTCATACGATTTGGACGATGCCGTACAACGCATTTTGAAGGAAAGCGAAACGCAAGCATAAAGGCGGTACACTATGGGATATGCAAAACGAATTTACGCGCTCGCCGCATCCGAAATGAAAGCGCGGCGCGAAAAAGCCGAGCGGCAAGCGGCACAGAACAAAGCGGAATTTCTCCTGCAATGCCCGCAGGTTCTGGATATTGAACGGGAAATGGCGCAAACCGGTCTTGCCGCCGTCAAGGCGGTCGGTGCAGGCAAAGACGCTG
>JBJEPR010000088.1:0-20527 GCA_051881335.1 Candidatus Fimenecus sp.
TCACACAAGAGGAGGCAGCGGCTTACGGTGAAAAAGTGTTGGACAAGCAAAAGCAAAAAGGCTGGATTTCAACTTTTCGTTATAAAGTACAGAATTCTGAAAGCGGTTTCGTGGTCACATTTGTTGACGGCAGTATGAATTTATCTATGTCTTTGTCCACACTTTTTACCGTGTATGCCGTTCTGTTTGTCAGTTTTTTTGCTGTTTTCCTTTTAATTGTATTTTTCTCTAAACGGGCTGTCGGACCGATTGCAGAAAGCTATGAGAAGCAAAAACAGTTTATAACTGATGCCAATCACGAATTAAAAACACCGCTGACGCTGATTCTTGCAAATTTAGATATTATAGAATCGGAAATCGGGCCAAACGAATGGCTGAGTGACATTCGCAGTGAAAGTGAGCAAATGAGCACCCTTGTCAATCAGTTGGTACTGCTTACGCGTATGGATGAGGGGAAAAAGAATATGCAGATGGAGCGTGTCAATCTGAGCGCACTGCTTAGTGAGGTGTGTACGGAATTCTCTACGCTTGCTATGCAAGAGAATAAGCAGATGCAACTATCGGTCAATGAAAATATTTTTTATGTGGGGGACAAAAACGCTTTACATCGACTGTTTGTCATTTTGCTGGATAATGCTGTGAAATACTGCGATGCAGATGGGGAGATTTCTGTTGCTTTAACCGGGGGGAAGCATCCGGTTCTATGTGTGGAGAACACATATTGTGCAGTAGAAAATACAGAATTGGATAAACTGTTTGACCGTTTTTACCGTGCGGATAAATCCCGCACCTACAACGGAAGCTTCGGCATCGGTCTGTCTGTTGCCAAGGCGATTGTGCAAAATCATCGCGGTAAAATCTGTGCGTATAAAAAAGATGCCTCGCATATTGGATTTAGAGTAACTTTAAAGTAATAAAAATTTCGGCTCTTTAGTCTGTCTTAAGTTACAAATGCTACACTGACAATACAGAACCATATTGTTAAAGGAGCATTTGGAATGTATATTTTTAAAAATGCATTGAAATGTATCAGCCGTTCCAAAGGGCGAAATGTTCTAATCGGCGTGATTGTGTTTGTCATTGCTGTTTCCGCCTGCGTCGGGCTGTCAATACGCCAAGCGGCAGAAAAGGCAAAAGAAGACACGCTTGACACCTTAACGGTAACGGCTACCATTTCTTTTGACCGTCAGTCGATGATGAGCGAGCTGCGCAACAACGCTTCCGTTCAAACGGAGGACGGAAAATTTGACAAAGGGCAGTTCTCCGCGCGAATGGAAGAAGCTTCATCTCTCAGCTTAGATGCGTATTTAAAATATGCTGAGGCAGAATCTGTAAAGGACTTTTACTATTCGGAAACTGTTTCTATGAACGGAACCGATTCGCTTTTGCCTGTGACAACCGAAACAACAGAAACCAGTACTGTCGGGAATATGGGTAATGCCAAAGGCGGTATGATGGGCGGTTATACCACTGCGGATTTTCAGGTTATCGGCTACAGTGATGAAAATGCGATGACCGCATTCCAAAACGGAACGGCCAGTGTCACAGAGGGGACTGTTTTTGAAGCGGGAACGGAAAAAGCCGACTGCTTGATTTCCGAAGAATTGGCGGCGTATAATGATATTTCTGTCGGGGATACCGTTACGCTGTCGAATCCCAATAACACAGAAGAATTGTATACACTTTGCGTTGTCGGTTTTTATACAGATACTGCGTCAAATGAAAGCGTTTTTACGGGGCGCGGAATGCCGACAAATGACCCGGCGAATAAAATTTATATGAGCTATACGGCGCTGCAAAGTATACTTTCTGAATCCGCGCTATCGAATGAAAACGCAACAACTTCCACGGCGTTGAGCGGCACAGTCGCAGGCACTTATGTATTTGCCGATGCAGATGCATATTATCGCTTTGAAGAGGAAGTACGCGAACTCGGCTTAGAGGATACCTATACCGTATCTTCTGCGGATTTGTCGGCTTTTGAAAATAGTTTAACGCCGTTGAATACTTTAAGCACGACTGCAGGGTGGTTTTTACTTGTCATTCTGATTATCGGCGCATTGATTTTGATTGTGCTGAACATCTTCAATGTGCGCGAACGCAAGTACGAAATCGGTGTTTTAACCGCAATGGGGATGTCTAAAGGCAAGGTGGCTTTACAGTTCTTAACAGAAATATTTGTTGTTACACTTGCCGCAGTGGTCATCGGAGCAGGCATCGGCGCAGTAAGCTCTGTACCGATTACAAACGCATTACTGGAAAACCAGGTGGAAGCACAGATGTCACAGTCTGCGCAGATAGAGCAAAACTTCGGCCGCGCCAACAAGGATATCGGCGAAAATCCTCAACCGGATGGGGCGGTTGCTTTGCCGGAGAGCAATTACATTACGGAGATTAGTACCGCCACCAATCTGACGGTTATTTTGCAAATGCTCGGTATTGCAATCCTATTAACACTGATTTCCGGTGCGGTTTCTATGCTGTTTATTATGCGGTATGAGCCGTTGAAAATACTTGCCAACAGAGATTAAGGAGGTACGGTTTATGTCGGTTTTATCGCTTCAGGATATTTGTTTTTCGTACGGTACAACTCCGGTACTAAATCATATATCTTTCGAGTTTGAAAAAGGAAAAATGTACTGTATTGTCGGCAAGTCCGGTGCCGGAAAGACAACTTTGCTTTCTGTTTTATCGGGACTTGCAAAACCAAACAGCGGTACTATTTTTTATGAAGACCAAAATATGCAAATGATGGACCAGTATAAGTTCCGCAGTAAATATATCGGTGTTATTTTTCAAAGCTTTAATTTGGTCACCAAGTTTACGGCTGTGGAAAATGTGGTTTTATCTATGGAGATTGCCGGCGTTCGGGGAATCAATAAAAAGGAAAAAGCATTGCAGTTATTGGAAAGCGTCGGATTAAGCAAAGACGAGGCAAACCGCAGAGTTTTAAAACTTTCCGGCGGGCAGCAACAGCGGGTAGCGATTGCAAGAGCATTGTCCTATGACCCGGATATTATTTTGGCAGATGAGCCCACAGGTAATTTAGACAGTGAGACACAGGACGAGATAATGCACATCTTTCAACAACTTGCAGAAAGCGGCAAATGTGTTATTATTGTCAGTCATTCGCCTGAGGTTGCAAAGGCTTGCGATACTATTTATACTTTGCAGAAAAATTCGGCAAACGCGCAATAAATCGTTTGCACAGCATATATTTTTAAAAAAAGTTACTTTGACTTTTCAGTGAAAATCTGTTATATTATATTTACAGCGTGTAGCGTTGAGCGTAAAACCGGCTCTTCTCTGCACGCTTATATTTTTTTAAAACTGTGTGTGTAAAGCACCTTGCTTATTAGGCTCGGTTCTTTGGCATATACGGATTCGTTAGGAGGAAAAGAAATGGGTAACAGAATGATTACCATCAGCCGTGAATTCGGGAGCGGCGGACGAACCATTGGCAAACAGCTTGCGGAAAGACTCGGAATTCCGTGTTATGATTCGGAACTGCTTGAAAAGATTGCAGAGCGCAGCGGTTTCACAAAAGAGTATGTTGCTGAGCAGGGAGAGTATGCGCTCGGCAAAAATTGGCTTTCACAGGCAATGTCCGGCAGAGACTATCAAGGCCACTCATATCAAGACGATTTATGGGCTGTTCAGCAAAAAATCATTACGGAATTAGCCGAAAAGGAGCCCTGCGTCATTGTAGGCCGTTGTGCTGACTACATTTTAAAAGAAAAAACTGATTGCTTGCGCGTTTTTATTTACGCGGATATGGAAAGCCGCGCAAAACGGATTGTTGAACAGTATGGGGAAAGCGATATCGTACCCGAAAAACGGCTTCGGGAAAAAGATAAGCGCCGTGCCGCATACTATCAGTTTTATACGGATATGAAATGGGGAGACACCCATAATTACCACATTGCGCTCAACAGCGGCGCACTCGGCATTGATACTTGCGTGCGCATTCTTGCTGCGTTGTATACAGAAAGGAAGTAATTCTGATGGAAAAAACCTGTCCGTGCAGTGAAAAGCACTGTTTTCAAAATCAACTGCGTTGCCGGCGCGGTAAAGAACATTTTGGACTTGCAACCGATTTCGCGGATTTTTCGGAAAGTTCGGATAGCACAGAAGAAAAGGCTGTAATTTTAATGCGCAAATGCGGACATTTTTTGCATCATACTGCGCAGTATTCGGCAAACAGTACTTCGCTTTTGCAGGCTTTGACCGCGGAAGAAAAGAAAACCCTGGAAAAGCTTTTAGAAAAATGCCTTCAAAGTTGGCAAACCGAAAATCGATAAATTCACTATTAGAGACGGCTGTTCCGTACAGAATTCGTACGGAACAGCCGTCTCTGTTTTTCGATTCAAAATTATAGATGCATTTCTTCCCAAACTTCTTTTAACTTTTGACAAGATTGCAAGAAGTCACTTTTCTCATCAGCGTCTAACTTTAAATGCAAGACTTCACGCACACCGTCGCGCCCCAAAATACAAGGAATGCCTGCATACACACCGTCGAGATTGTCTGGAGCGTCTAACTGTGCCGAAACAGTCAAAATGCTGTTTTCACCGCCGAAAACGGCTTTTACAATTCTGACGAGAGACAGCCCGATTCCGTAATAGGTTGCGCCTTTTGCTTCAATAATTTGATAAGCTGCGCGCCGTACTTCCGTTGCAATGTTTTGCAAATCGTTTTCTGAAAAAGCTGTGTGCTCTGAAATCACTTCCCGAATCGGCTTTGTACCGACCATTGCCTGTGACCATGGCACCATTTCACTGTCTCCGTGTTCGCCGATAACATATGCGTGCACATTTTTGGGATCTACTGACAAATACGCACCGAGTAAATACCGCAGTCGTGCTGTATCCAATGTAGTGCCCGAACCGATGACCTTTGCACTGTCAAAGCCCGAAAGATGGCAAACCATACGCGTCATAACATCTACGGGATTGGTTGCAACTAAAAATATGCCGCTGAACCCAGAGGAAAGGATAGGGGAAATAATGCTTTCAAATACAGCTTGGTTGCGTTTGAGCAGGGAAATTCTGTCCTCACCCGGTTTTTGTGACACGCCTGCACAAATCACAACCATATCCGCATCGTGACAGTCAGCGTACTCTCCTGCATAGATTTTCATATTGGTTTTGGCAAATGCCAACCCGTGGTTTAAGTCCATTGCTTCGCCGACTGCTTTTTCGTGGTTAATATCCAATAATACAAGTTCATCGCAAATGCCTTCGCAAAGCAGTGCATAGGCAAAACTCATACCGACAAAGCCTGTGCCGACGATTGCAATTTTTTTGGTAAATCCGTTATCTTTCATTTTTTCCTCCGAAATTTTAAACTTTGATTTGAATTTTGTACTTCTCCAACCAATAATTCATTTGTACGAAATAGGCAATAGTCTGCGGAGTGGTCATTAACTGCCCGTACCACGGTTCTCGCACATCGGCAAGCATCAACTGTTGCACTGCATCCCGACGAACGATTTTGAAAAGCGGTGAATCTGCGTTATCTAACACCTTTTGCAGTTCTTGACGCACAGCGGCAAGATAGGCGGGGTTGTGCGTTTTGGGGTAGGGGCTCTTTTTGCGCCACAAAATTTCCTCGGGCAATAAATCCTTTACTGCTTCGCGCAGAAGTCCTTTTTCATAGTGCTTATAATCTTTATATTCCCACGGAACGGTGTATAAATACTCGGCAATTCTGTAATCACAAAACGGCACGCGTACCTCCAACCCGCACGCCATACTCATTCTGTCCTTGCGGTCTAACAGAGTTTGCATAAACCACTCTAAATTGAGCTTCATCATTTCTTTCATTCGACTTTCCGTATCCGAAAGTCCTTGTATTTTATCGGCACGGCGTACGGTGTCGGTATATTTTGCATAGACATAGTTTTCTGCGTCGATTTGTTGTGCCAACTCTTCCTTTAAGAATGTCATACGGTATTTTGTAGACTGTGCCCAAGGAAAGCCGTCTGTCATACGAATGGTTTTGTCGCGATACCAAGGATATCCGCCGAAGATTTCATCTGCACATTCACCGGAAAGTGCCACCGTGCCCTGCTTTTTGATTTCGCGGCAGAACAGCAGTAACGAACTGTCTACATCTGCCATACCCGGTAAATCACGGGCGTCCACAGCCGCGTATAAGGCTTGCACAAGTTCGTCGGTATCGATTTCCACTAAGTGATTTTGTGCGTGCAGATATTCGTTCATACGCCCCACAAACTGCGAGTCGCTGTTCGGCTGAAATTTACTGGCTTTGAAGTATTTGTCATTGTTTTTGTATCCGACCGTAAAGGTGTGCAGCTGTTCGCCTCTTGCGTGAAAATAGCGGTCTGCGACCGAGGAAATGATGCTGGAATCCAACCCCCCGGAGAGAAAAGTGCACACAGGCACATCGGACACAAGCTGCTGTGTAATGGCATCAGTAACAAGATACCGCACCTTTTCCACGGTTTGCTCAAAGGAATCGGTAAACGGCGCGTCCTGAAGCTCCCAATACTGCGTTATGTTGAGACCGTTTTGGGTTAAATATGCATAATGCGCAGGCGGCAACTCCGAAATATTGCAAAAAACACCGTAGCCGGGTGTTCTTCCGGGACCGATGAGCATAACTTCTGAAATTCCTTGTATATCGATTTCCGGCTTAACAAGCTCGCTTGCAAGCAATGCCTTGATTTCAGACGCAAACAAAAAATGCGTATCGGTTCTTGCATAGAAAAGCGGCTTTACACCGATTCTGTCCCGCGCCATGAACAGGGCCTTTTCTGCTTCGTCCCACACGGCAAAGGCGAAGATGCCGTTAAAACGGTCTACACATTTTTCTTTCCATTCGATATAGGCTTTGAGCAGTACTTCCGTGTCGCTGTGTCCTATAAAGGTTTGCCCGCAGGACAGTAATTCTTTTCGGATTTCCTCTGTGTTATACAATTCTCCGTTGTATACAACGATATAGCGGTTGCCGCCGTATTCTGTTTGCATCGGCTGTGCACCGTTTTTTAGGTCGATGACCGCCAGCCGCGTATGCAAAAGCGCCGCATTATCTTCGAAGTACGCACCGCACGCGTCAGGTCCGCGGGGTTCTAATACCTTTTGCATTTGTAAAAAACGATTTTTTTCGTCTTGAATATTGCAGTAATATGATACTGCACCCGCAATTCCGCACATAAAATTGCCTCCCGAATTTTTCTCAACACTATTTTATGCAGGAAGGCGTTGCAATTGTCACAAGAATGGGGAAAGCCGCCATTTTCTTTTGCGGCTGTTTTTAAAGATATTGTGCGATATCCTTAGTAAGATTTCGCTCAAGTTTTATCAGTTTTTCTACAATATCTTGCACACGCTTTTCAGCATTTGGGTATTGATTTAATAGCTTTTCCAAAGATTTAACACCCATATTACACCCGTCTGTGATGATCTCGGCAATAGTTTGGTCACCGGGCTCTATTGCCGTTTTCACATTGGTCTTCAAAAAACTCATTCCTTCGGCAAACGGATTCGGCTCTTTGCCTTCCTCGCCGAATTCCTGCAATAGCGCACCTGTTTCTGCTTCTAACTTGATGTGCTCGTCCTTGCAGGTTTTTAAAAGCGCGTAAAATCCTCGATCTTCCACACGCTCTAAAACGCTTTCAATCGTATCAATACCCATTTTGATGCCTTCATTGCACTCTCGTAACAATTCGATCGTATCTTTATCCATATTTTTGTTCCTCCAAACCATTTTTGTTAGTATGCGTGATTTTCAATCGGTTAAGCATCGCAACACAAGATTTTTCGAGTTTTTGCCCTTTCGAATCCCATACCTAAAAAACAAAAAAAGAAGTACCAGTCGGCACTTCTTTCTTTTTGGCGGAGAGCAAGGGATTCGCCACACGCTTTCGCGTGTGATTCGCTCGGCGACCCAAGGCATACGCCTTCGGTACCCGCTTCACGCTCTGTACTAAAAACAGTCCACAGGACTGTTTTCTTAACGCACAGACCCTCACGGGTTCGAATCCTAACGAGTTTACAGTGAAAAAGAAAAAGATGCCCAAAGGCATCTTTTTCTTTTTGGCGGAGAGCAAGGGATTCGAACCCTCGAACCGTTTTAGGCGGTTACACGATTTCCAATCGTGCTCCTTCGACCAGCTCGGACAACTCTCCAAAGGTCACGATTGGTATTATATCGGAGTTTCCGAAAAAAATCAAGACATTTTTTCAGAAACCGTGAAATATTTTGAAAAAGATAAATTTGCATTTTTCACTTTTGAAAATATAGGTCTCAAAAATGAGATATAATATTTAAAACGGGAAAGAAAGGGGAATGCTCCGTGAAAAAGAAATTGCGTATTTTCTGCATTGCGGTCGGTATCAGTTGTGTTGTTTTACTGCTTATCGGCGCGGGGCTTAAAAAATTCTCTTTATCTAAGCTCGATGCGGAAAATATTGCTAAGCCCGAAACTTTGGGAACAGAAGCAAATACCGCTGTTCAATTGAAAAATACGATTTTGGAATTATCTCCCAGCAATCTGAAAGGTGGAACGGCTGTTTTCTCTGATATTTCTGATTCAGAATTAAAAATGCAATTAGATCATAAAAAAGATATTTTAAATTCTGTTGAACTTTCTCCTACAAAAACAAACCATCCGCTTTTAGACAACTTGATAGAACAGCGCTTTTCAACAAACCTGCAGGCATTGCCCGACACCTTTTCTAAAGCAAAGTTCTGTTATGACTGGCTGCTTCAAAACAGTAATTTCGGCGGCGGAACGGTTAATATGCAGGATATGTATGTTTTTCTTGGTGATTGTGACTACTGCGGTACGGATGGAGCTGTCGTGTATGATGCATACAGAATGTTGTTGACAGGGCAGGGGGTATGTGACAATTATGCGTCGGCACTAACGGTGCTGTTCCGCTATATTGGGTTAGATGCGTTTGCTGTGCATGGGAAAGTCCAACTCGCCAACGAAAGCCTCACCAATCATGTTTGGGTTGCCGTACAGATAAACGACACATTTTATTGGTTTGACCCACAGGTGGAGGCGGCGGCAACCGCGAACGGCTGCTGTGTATATGCCTTATTTTGTGCGGACGCGGAAAACCTCCCATTCTATCGGACCTACGATTTAGCAGAAAGTTGTGCCGCGTATCACGGCTTTTCTTTGTGCCGGCCGTTGCAAGTGATTTTTACGGCGGTAGGTAAGACTTCGGAAGCGTTTGTTTACCATCCAGGAGAAGTTAATGCTTACGGTGATGTTGTAGCAACAATGCCGCTCTATTTTGAAGTTATCGACAAAACAGTTCCGATTGAACTGGAAATCTGCGGCGGCACTGCGCCGTATCAATGCTCTATTCAGTCCGACTACATACAAGACGGACAAAGAGAAACTGTTGCGGTTTTAGAAAACACGCAAACAAATGGAAAAATCAGCACGAGGTGGTCACCGCCGCCGAATGCAGAAATCGATAGTATGGTGATACGAATTTGTGACAGCGAGGGCAGAAATTTAGTTTGTGTACTTACCTAATGCTTGTATGTTTGGGAAAACGTTGGCATATTTGCAAACGCTTTCCCCATTTTTTGCCGACTTTGCAAGTTCTAATTTTGGAAATGCAGAAAAATATGTGTGCAGATTGCCGAAATAACGAAGTAATATTTGTGCAAAATCGATGTTTTCTTTGAATAATTTTTGAATTTTCAGTTGACAAATACGGCATAAAAGTATATACTACTTTCATTCTTATATTTGTCCAATATGCAGGAAAAGTGCTCTTGTCCTGCAAATTTAAATTGGGAGGCATATATTATGAAAATGAAAAAGGTTCTTGCCGTGTTGCTTGCAGTGACTATGGTGGCTCTCTGCTTTGCGGCTTGCGGCAACAACAACACTGCCGATACCGGTGAAAAAACCATTAAAATCGGTTTTAGCGGTCCTTTGACCGGTGACTATGCACAGTACGGTAACGGCGTTAAGAACGGTGCACAGCTTGCGATTGATGAAATCAATGAAGCGGGCGGCATCAACGGGTACAAGCTCGAACTCAACCCGCAAGATGATGAGGGTGACCAGGAAAAAGCAGTCAACGCTTACAACACCTTGAAAGACTGGGGTATGCAGTTGTCTCTCGGCACAGTTACCTCCGGCGCTTGCATTGCTTTCCAAGGCGTTGCAAAAAATGACAATATGTTTGTTCTGACCCCTTCTGCTTCAGCTGTTCAGGCAATTGAGGGCGATAATGCATTCCGTGTTTGCTTCTCCGACCCCAACCAGGGTATTGCTTCCGCTGACTACATTGCAGATAATAAACTTGCAACCAAAGTAGCCGTGATTTATCAGACTAACGATTATTCCACCGGTATTTACAACAAATTTGTTGCTGAAGCGAAGGAAAAAGGTCTTGAAGTGGTTACAGCACAGTCCTTTACTGCTGATAACAATAAAGACTTCTCCGCACAAATTCAGGCTGTAAAATCTTCCGGTGCAGAGCTTCTCTTCTTACCGATTTACTACTCTGAAGCGACTTTGATTTTGCAACAGGCTAAGAATGCGGACTTGAATGTGAAGTTCTTCGGCTGCGATGGTTTGGACGGCATTTTGACCATGGAAAACTTTGATACTTCTTTGGCAGAGGGCGTTATGTTGCTTACGCCGTTTGCAAAAGATGCTACGGATAGTTATACCGTAAACTTTGTAGCAAAATACAAGGAAAAATACGGTGAAGATACTATGAATCAATTTGCTGCTGATGCATATGATGCAATCTATATCATTAAGGCAGCCGCTGAAAAAGCCGGCATCACTCCGGATATGACTGCTTCTGAAACCTGCGACGCATTGAAAGCAGCTATGACGCAGATTACCGTTGACGGTGTTACAGGTACAGGTATTACCTGGTCGGCAGACGGTGAACCGTCTAAAGCACCGAAAGCGGTTGTGATTGAAAATGGGGCATATAAAGCTCTGTAATCTTACAAGTGCATTGAATTGACAAGTGAAAAAGTATGCCGTATAGTGTTTCTATACGGCATACTTTGGAATTTACGACAAGATATGTTTTTTGAAAAATGTCAGATTTTGCTGTTTTTCAAAAAGCATATTTGGAGGATTTGGAATGGAATTTTTAAGCTATTTGGTTTCCGGAATCAGTTTGGGGAGTATTTATGCGCTGATTGCCCTTGGCTATACTATGGTTTACGGTATTGCAAAAATGCTGAACTTTGCGCATGGCGATGTGATTATGGTTGGCGCGTTTGTTATCTATACCGTGAGTACAACCTGGGGCTTGCCGCCTGTGGTCGGCGTACTGATTTCCATTGTGTTCTGCACACTGTTCGGTATGTTGATTGAAAAGGTGGCTTATAAGCCTTTGCGCAAAGCCTCTTCTTTGGCGGTTTTAATTACTGCTATCGGTGTTAGCTACCTTTTGCAAAATGCAGCTTTATTGATTTTCGGTTCCAGCACCAAAAGCTTTACCTCGGTTGTTACAATTCCTACGATTCGCTTGTTTGACGGTGCATTGGTCATTTCCGGCGAAACCATTGCAACCATTGTTGTGTCGATTATTATTATGGTTGCTTTGACCTTGTTTATTAACAAGACAAAGCCCGGTCGTGCTATGCTGGCTGTTGCCGAAGACAGAGGCGCAGCACAGCTGATGGGTATCAATGTAAATGCGACGATTTCCTTGACCTTTGCTATTGGTTCCGGCCTTGCGGCAGTCGCAGGTGCATTGTTGTGTTCTGCGTACCCCGCACTTTCGCCGACAACCGGCGCAATGCCCGGTATTAAAGCCTTTACGGCGGCTGTGTTCGGCGGTATCGGCTCTATTCCCGGGGCAATGATTGGTGGTATTTTACTCGGGGTCATTGAAAACTTGAGTAAGGGCTATATTTCCACACAGCTTTCCGATGCGATTGTGTTTGCTGTTTTAATTATCGTGCTTCTTGTTAAACCCACGGGTATTTTGGGCAAGAAGATGAACGAGAAGGTTTGAGGTGATTGGAATGGCAAAACAAAAAAGAGCTTTAAAGCAATCTACCAAAAGCGATTTAATTACTTATGCAATGTTAGCTGTTGCATTTGTCTTTGTCGAGGTCCTAACTTTAACGGGAAATGCTTCTAACAAGTTCACAGGTCTGTTAGTTCCACTTTGCTATTATTCCATTTTAGCTGTTTCGCTGAATTTGGTCGTTGGTATTTTAGGTGATTTGTCACTTGGGCACGCCGGATTTATGTGTATCGGCGCTTATTCCAGTGCGCTGTTTTCCGTTGCTTTTAAAGATACAATTACGCAGGATTGGCTACGCTTTTTGATTGCATTGTTAATCGGCGGAATTCTTGCCGGTATTTTTGGCTTTTTAATAGGCATTCCTGTTTTGCGATTGAAAGGTGACTATTTAGCCATTGTAACGCTTGCTTTCGGTGAAATTATTAAAAATATTGTAAATTTGTTGTATGTTGGTTTGGATTCAAACGGCCTGCATATTTCGTTGGCAAGTCCTGACGCATTTCAGTTGGAGCCTGACGGAAAATTGTTGATTAACGGAGCGCTTGGAATTACGGGAACACCACATAATTCCAATTTTATCATCGGCTTCGTGCTGTTGGTGATTACGGTTTTTGTTTCTCTTAACCTAATTAACTCCCGTACGGGGCGTGCGGTGATGTCTATTCGCGATAACCGCATCGCGGCGGAGTCTGTCGGTATCAATGTGACGAAATACAAGCTGATTGTCTTCTCCGTGTCCGCATTTTTCGCCGGTATTGCCGGTGTTTTGTATGCGCACAATCTTTCGTCGCTTACAGCAACCACCAAAAACTTCGGCTATAATATGTCCATTATGATTTTGGTGTTTGTTGTTTTGGGCGGTATCGGCAGTACGCGCGGCTCGATTATCGCGGCAGTGATTTTGACCGCGTTGCCGGAGGTCTTGCGTGGATTAAACGATTACCGAATGTTGATTTATGCAATCGTGTTAATCCTCTTAATGCTTGCGAACAACAATGAAAAACTAAACGCCTTTAAAGAAAAGATTTCAATTTCAAATCTGTTTAAAAATAAAAAAGCGGGTAACACACTCGATAAGGAGGCGAATTCTTGATGGCATTGTTAGAAGTCAAAAATCTGGGTATCCAGTTCGGCGGCTTGCGTGCCGTCGATGAATTCAACCTTGAAATTGAGAAAGGCGCACTGTACGGGCTTATCGGGCCAAACGGCGCAGGCAAAACCACGGTTTTCAATATGTTGACCGGTGTTTATAAACCGACGGACGGCGATATACTGCTCGACGGTAAAAGCATTGTTGGCAAAAGCCAAATTGAAATTAACAAAATGGGGATTGCGCGTACTTTTCAGAACATTCGATTGTTTCGTCAAATGTCCGTTCTCGATAATGTAAAAGTCGGCTTGCACAATCAAATCAAATACAGCACGGTGTCCGGCATTTTTAAATTGCCGTCCTATTTCAAAAAAGAAAAGGAAATGAATGAAAAAGCGATGTCGCTTTTGGAAGTGTTTGATTTGCAAGGCGAGGCGGATTATCTTGCTTCCAATTTGCCGTATGGCAAACAGCGAAAGCTTGAGATTGCGCGCGCGTTGGCAACCAATCCGAAGCTGTTGTTGCTTGACGAGCCGGCGGCAGGTATGAACCCCAACGAAACTGCCGAATTGATGGAAACCATTCAGTTTGTGCGCAAAGAGTTTGATATGACGATTTTGCTGATTGAGCACGATATGCGTTTGGTCAGCGGGATTTGCGAGGATTTAACTGTTTTGAATTTCGGCAAGGTTTTGGCGCAGGGTAAAACTTCAGTTGTCTTAAAAAACCCCGAAGTGATTACAGCCTATCTCGGCGAATAAGAGAGGATTTTACAGTATGGCAATGCTTGAAATTAAAGACCTTGAAGTTTGCTACGGCGTGATTCGTGCGATAAAAGGCGTATCTTTTGAGGTTAATCAGGGTGAGGTTATAGCTTTAATCGGTGCAAACGGTGCGGGGAAGACCACCATTTTGCATACGATTACGGGGCTTATCCCCGCTAAAAGCGGCAGTATTCTGTTTGAGGGGAAGGAATTAACCAAAACGCCCGCGCATAAAATAGTTTCGATGGGTATGGCGCATGTGCCGGAGGGGAGACGCGTTTTTGCGCAGCTTTCGGTTTTGGAAAATTTAAAGCTCGGCGCATATACGCGCAAGGATAAAGCAGAAATTACAAAATCCTTGGAAATGGTTTATGAACGCTTTCCGCGGTTAGAGGAACGCAAAAATCAGGTCGCGGGGACTTTGTCCGGCGGTGAACAGCAAATGCTTGCTATGGGCAGAGCTTTAATGAGCAATCCGCGTATTATTTTGATGGATGAGCCCTCTATGGGACTTTCCCCCTTGCTTGTTTCGGAAATTTTTGATATAATTAAGGTGATAAGTGAGGGCGGTACAACCGTTCTTTTGGTGGAGCAGAATGCCAAGAAAGCGCTTTCCATTGCCGACCGCGCCTATGTCTTGGAAACAGGTAATATTACGCTGTCCGGCAAAGCGTCCGACCTTATCAATGACGATTCCGTGAAAAAGGCATATCTCGGTGAATAATTCCGAAAGGCTGGTGTGATTGATGCGTGACCATTTTGTAATTACCATTGCGCGCGGCTACGGCAGCGGCGGCAGAACGATTGGTAAAATTCTTTCCGAAAAACTGGGCATTCCGTTTTATGACCGTGAGCTTTTGTATATGGCTTCAGAGGAAAGCGGCATCAATTTGGAATTGTTCGGCAAATTGGATGAGAAAGTACGCAAAGGCTTTTTTGACCCGCCGACGCGTAAGTATACGGGTGAACTGATTCCGCCTGAAAGCAATGACTTTGTCTCCGATGAGAATTTGTTTAACTACCAGGCAAAAATCATTCGTGACCTTGCCGAGAAGCAATCCTGCATCATTGTTGGGCGCTGTGCGGATTTCGTTTTACGCGATATGGACAATGTTGTGGACGCCTTTATTTGGGCGCCTGTGACGGAGTGCATTAAAAATGTGATGGCGTTAGAGCCGATCGGCGAAAAAGAAGCCGAAAAGAAAATCAAAAAAATCAACAAGCACAGAAGCGAGTATTATCGGTATTATACTTGCCGCGAGTGGGATGATTACAGAAACTATGAACTGTGCTTGGACAGCTCTCGCTTGGGGTTTGAAAAAAGCGCGGAATACATAAAGGCGTATGTGGAAATTAAGTTTGATATAAAACTGTAAATTGCAATTAAAATCTGAGCAGCCGCATTATGCGGCTGCTTTTTTGTAGCACTTTTTGTGCGTTTTTTTCCAACAAAAAGCGTATAATCGTTATTGAAAAGCTATGGAATTATTGTTATAATTACATATAGTTAGTTTTGCAGCAGGACAACAATTTTATTCGCCAAAGGAGTTTGAAATGAAAAAGTACGACAGCCTGATTATCGGTCATATCACAAAAGATTTTAATATTGATTACTTAAAAAATCTCAATGAAATTTGCGGGGGCGCTGTGCTTTTTTCATCTGCATCTGCATTTGCTTTGGGACACAGTACAGGCGCAGTTACAAAGCTTGCCGAACAGGACAAAGACCGGCTCAACAGCTTTACAATCCCGCAAAACGATGTTTACTGCTCGTTTTGTGATAGTTCAACGACCATGAGAAATGAATATTTCACAGCGGATAAAGAAAAACGAAACAGTACTTGTCTTTCCTGTGCTGCGCCGTTCACCCTTGCGGACTTACCGAATGTAGACGCAAGTATATATCATTTTGCCGGGTTGCTTTACGGGGAGTTTCCGAATGAAATGCTGATGGAATGCTCGAAAAAGGGCGCTGTTGCGCTGGATGTGCAAGCGTGCCTGCGACACGCAGATATGCAAAGCGGGTCTATGTATTTTGAGGATTGGGCGGACAAAAAAGAAATCCTACCGTATATTACATATTTAAAAACAGATGCCGCAGAAGCGGAAATTATGACCAGTACAGCGGACAGAGAACGCGCGGCAAAAATACTTTGGGAACTCGGCGCAAAGGAAGTGCTCATCACCCACAATACAGAAGTGCTGGTGTATGACGGCAAAAAAATTTACACTTGTCCTATCCGAGCGCGAAACCTCAGCGGCAGAACGGGGAGGGGAGATACCACCTTCGCCGCGTATATCAATGAACGGTTGCATTCCCCAGTGGAAAAAGCATTATTATACGCCACTGCGACTGTTTCGCTGAAAATGGAAACACCGGGGCCCATCAAAGCAAACCGAATGGAGATTGAAGAGTATATAGAAAGCTTCTATTCGGATTATAAAATGTAGAACTTTTGGAAAGCGTGTATTTTGTGTCAATAAAATACACGCTTTTTCCGTTCTTTGAGGACAGTGAGGCGGATACACACAAAAAGAACTTGCCGCGTTTGAAAACCGAAAGGTTACATATAACGGTGAGGAAATGACCGAGTATGACGCTACTTTCAGGCGTTCAAACTTTTAGGGTAGGTATTGACATTTGTGGAAAATTGCTATATAATTATACAAAATCAAGGGTGTTTTGTATAATGGCGAATAAGGCATACGGCTTGCGAGGACGCGGGCTGTATGCTTTTTTTATCCCCTTTTGCGCGGGTTGAGCGTAGCGGAAAAACAGAACGAATGTTCGTCTTTCCTCTTTTTTCCAACCCTGAGCGCGCCCCCCTCGCAAGATTGCGAGGGGCGGGGGGGAGTGTTGAAAGGAGTTTTTTGTGATTGATGATTTAGCGATGTCTTACAGGGCAGATGTTGAAACACTCACAGCACAGATTGCAAACAAGCGCCGCTTGCTTTCGAGCGCTGACAGTTACAGGCGCTATGAGCTAAACAGGGAACTTGCTCTGTTGTACGAAATGCGGCGTGACGCAATTTTAACCGCTGAAATATTAGAGCGGTACTATACAGACGGGGTGAGCCGCGGGGGGTGTTGGAGTGGAAACGCCCATCTTTTGGGCGAGTTTCGCACAATGGGCAACTTTTTTTAGAACCCGCTAAAATGCGAAACCGCCAAAAGCAAGGGCGTTGAAACGGAAACACACCCCGCGGCTTAACCCGTCTATTCCCCGCCAATCACTTACGGGGGCGGCAGTCAAGGGCACGAAGTGCCGCCGTAGGCGGTTTACCCTTGACGGCCGACTTCGGAAGTGATAACATGCCGCGGGCTTGCACGCGGCGGAACTCGGGCGCGCGCGAGCCGAGCGCCGAAGGTGGCGAGGGGAACGCGCTGGGCGCGGCGCGGCAGAACAAGGCGGGTTGCGCCCGCACCCGCCGCAGTGGCGCCGCTTTAGAGGTGCGGCGGGTACCGCCGCGCCGGATGCCGCGGGGGGCGGCGCTTACGCGCCGTGGGTACCGCTTAAACTTATTATCGGACCGCAGTTGCTGACCGTTGACCGCCGACTATCCAAACCGCAAAGGGCGTAGCCCTTTTCCTTTTCTTGATACTATAGAAACATCTCGCATTACAAAAAACACTTTCACACCTACAGGCATATAGCTTTTTAGCGATTTGCTATGTATAGTGATTTTTCAAATATTGAACTTTCGGAACTTATCGACATAACCAAATTCAAGCGCTTTTCTGTTGAAACTGCCGAGGCTTTGCGGTATACTCATACACTCATTGACAAGGCGGAAACCATCCACTACTGTGGGAGTTTGCTTTCGTTCGACAGTAACGGTGACCTTGTATCTGCGAACTTTTGCAGAGAACGATTTTGCCCGATGTGTCAGCGGCGCAAAGCCTTGCGCACTTATGGCGAAATTAGCCGTCTTTGGGAAGTTATGCAAACCGAATACAGTTTTATCCACCTTGTGTTGACCATTAAGAATGTAAGCGGGCGAGAACTGCCCGAAACTATTGACCGTTTGTTTAAATGTTCGTCTAAAATGTTCAAAATACCGAGGTTTAAACAAGGGGTAAAGGGTGTATTGCGTTGCTTAGAGGTCAGCTACAATGCCGACAACAACACCTATCACCCGCATTTGCACTGTTTGTGCGCCGTTCGAAAGTCCTACTTTACCTCTCGGTATTATCTTAAGCACGAGGAATTGCGCGAAATGTGGGCAATGTCCATAAAAGTGGACTATGCCCCCGAAATAAGCGTTAAAAAGTGCAATGATGGGGCAATAGCAGAGGTCGCAAAGTACTGCGTAAAGCCGTTGGCGCTCGATTTGCCGACAGAAAGGCGGGCGAGGGTGCTCGATGTGCTTAATGTTGCACTCAAGGGGCGGCGAATGTTGCAGACCTACGGGGTAGTCCGAGAGACAGCACGCGCCCTGAAAATCGATTTTGACGGTGACTGCGAGGATTTACCCAATGACGGGGCAAAAAGTCATTTCTGCTACGATTACGCGCAAAATTTGTATACGGAATGTTAATTTAACAGTTTACGGAATGTTAAATAGGGGGGTGAGACAATTAAAAGCGATTACATTGAACGGGAATTTGTGGAACACTGCTTGTACGCGCTTATGCCCGCGAATAGGCTCGTTTGTCAGCTGTGCTTGGACACGGGATTGCGCATTGACGATGTTTTGTCACTCCGCACAGAGCAGTTGTACGCGCCGCGGGTTACGGTCATTGAGAAAAAGACGAAAAAGCGCCGCAGTTTCACTATAAAAAAAGCCCTGCTTGCGGAATTGAAAGCGCAGGCGGGCAGGGTGTATGTATTTGAGCACCGCGACGACATCAACCGACATCGAACGCGGCAAGCGGTCTTTATGGACTTAAAGCGGGCGGCAAAGGCGTTCCGTATCAAGGTGAACTTCAGCCCGCACAGTTTGCGCAAGGTGTATGCGGTTGAACTTATGCGGAAATATGGCGACATTGAGCGGGTGCGTAAGGCTCTTAACCATGACAACGACATAGTAACGGCTATTTACGCCATGGCGGACATATACACAGCCAGTAGGCGAAAATAGGCAACAAAAAAGCCCACCTTGACAAAGGCGGGCTTTTGTTGTACCATATCCGCGACGGTTGCCGCTTGGGCTTGGATACGGTAGTTTGAAAGTTGAAACTTCCAACCCTTCGCGCAAGTACAATATTAGCATATTGCGCGCCAACTGTCAACTACAAATTTAAGGGGGTGCGCTTTTCAAGCGTTTCTCGCAAGCCGATTGCCGTTTTGCCATTGTACAAAACGATGATTTTGTAAGGCGCATTGTAGCACACAGCGCTTTGCGCCGAGTAATTCCGTCCCACTATATGAAGTGGGGATTTTATTGAACTAGTAGGAATTATACAAAATCAATGTTTTGTATAATTTAGGGGATATAAAAACGGCAAAATTTGCCAAGTTCTGTGGTATTTCTTAATTTTTATGTAACATACGGTATAACGCGAACATTTCTCTCTTAGTAGCATTTCTCAAAACAGGTATACATATTTGGCAGTTGACTCTTTGATGTTTTTACTTTTTTCATTTCATTACAATACAATATTTTTTCTTCTCAAAAACTATAACTATACTTTTTATTTTTAGTTTGCATTTTTCTGATATAGTTTGTTTAGCAATTTCAGCGGGTTTTTCTTTCCCGTCTCAGCCGATAGAAATTTTTTTGATAAGGGTTTTGGTCGTCAGAAAAATTTCTATTCGATGCGTTTTTTCAATTTTTTGCAATAACAGCTGATATTTTTAACTATATTGAAGTTTCTTGAAAATATTGTTTGTTTTTCTATATTACGAACTACAAGGACTATAATCGGATTTAAACTGTTTTTTTCAAAATAAGCTCTTATCCTACTTTTACTGAAAAATCGATTATATGCCCTTTCATCGTTCTGTCATCTTAAATATATAAAGGTATTTTTGAGTATTTTATCAGTTTAAACAATTTATATATAGTGTGAAACTGTTTCACAGAAAACGGAGGAATTTACAATGACAAAATATGCACAATCCCCGAGTTTGCCGCCGCTGGTGCGGGAATTTGCAAACCACGAACTGGCTATTAAAAACAAATCCGAACTAACGGTTGATGAATATGTTTTAGATTTAACCTTGTTTTTCCGTTTCTTAAAACTACAGGAAGCCGTGCGTGCGGGTTCCCCTGCCCCGGACTTTGAAAAAATTGATATTTCGGATTTAGATATACAGTTTTTTCAAACAGTAACGCTTGCTGATGCATATGCATTTTTATCCTACTGTAAGTCTGAGCGCGATAATGACGCTGCGGCGCGCGCACGAAAAACCAGCAGTATCCGTGCATTTTTTCGATATTTGTGCGTTCAGCGTAAGTTATTAGATGAAAACCCTATGCAGGAGTTGGAAACACCGAAAAAGAAAAAAGCACAGCCGAAATACTTAACCTTAGAGGAAAGTCTTCAGCTGTTGGCTTCTGTTGACGGACCGTACAAAGAGCGCGATTATTGCATATTAACGCTGTTTTTAAACTGCGGCTTGCGCCTTTCGGAATTGGTTTCGATTGATTACACGGATATAAAAGACAACAACACGCTCGTGGTTACCGGCAAAGGCAACAAAGAGCGAACCGTGTATTTGAACGAG
>JBJEPR010000089.1:0-4420 GCA_051881335.1 Candidatus Fimenecus sp.
CCAATTCCTCCCCGCGGAATTCCCCGTTCCAAACGGACGGCGAAAAATCCACACCCCGTTCAATACTCGAAGCAATGCTTTCAAACACGCGGCGGTTAAACGCGGTTACAAAATCATCGGGCGAAATTTCCGCTTGCAATATTTTATAAAATTCGGGATTGTGCATCAGCGAAGCGCACAACATTTCCTCCGCTTTTGCGGCGCGCAAATGCTTTTCACGCTCGGGATTTGCCGTATTCACTATCTTTTCGGCGGTGCGCTCGTTTTCCCGCACAGACCGCAAAACGCGGCTTTGCTGTTGGCGCGCATTGCGGCGATACACCTGTTTGGTTTGCAAAATAATGGCGTCCTTTGCCACGCCGAGTTCTTCACAAAGGCGTGTGGCATAGATATCGAGTTGGGTCGGATTTTTGAGCGTTGCCAAAATCGTGCAAGCCGCTTCCAAAAAACGGGATTTGCCGTCAGAGGTAGAAAGGTCTAATCCGTCACGCGCACGCAAAAGACGATATTCCACATCGTTTGCCGCGCCCTCCAAAAGAGATTTAAAGCGCTCGGCGCCGAATTTTTTAATGATTTCATCGGGGTCTTTGCCGCCCTGCATACGAATGACCTTGACGCGAAGCGTGGTTTTGGAAAAGAGTGCAAGTGCCTTGCGCGCCGCCTTTTGCCCTGCCTCGTCGTTATCGTAGCAAAGGTAAATTTCGCTTGCATACCGCGACAAAAGGGCGGCTTGCTGTTCGGTGAGTGCCGTGCCCAAGCCCGCTACGGCATTGTCAAAGCCCGCCTGATGCAAGGAAATCACATCCATATTCCCCTCGCACAAAATCAGCGCGTCGGTATTGCTCTTTTTGGCGAAATTCAAAGCGAATATGTTTTCGCCCTTTTTATAGATTAAGGTATCGCTCGTATTCACATATTTCCGTTGCGCGTCAGCCGTCACGGCTCTGCCGCTGAACGCCAATACATTGCCGCGCAAATCTATGACGGGAAACATCACACGCTCGACAAAGGCATCGTAATAGTGCTTTTTCTCATTTTTTACGCTCATACGCAAGAGATTTGCTTCATACAGCTCCAAATCCGTAAAGCCTTGCGCGTGCATATGGTTGCGAAGCGCATCCCAGCTTTTGGGGGCATAGCCTAAGCCGAACTTGCGAATGGTTGCGTCGGTAAGCCCACGGTCATATAAATACCGCAAGCCCTGTGCACCCGTTTCGCTATATAAAACGGTATGGAAAAAGCGTGCCGCCAAGCGATTCGCCTCATACATACGGCGGCGCTTTTCGTATAAATCGGAATTAAAATTGTCCTGCGGGACGGCAAGACCTACCTTGTCGGCAAGATAGCGCACCGCCTCGACATAATCCAAATTTTCAATGTTCTTAATAAATGTAACCACATCGCCGCCGCTGCCGCAACCAAAGCAATAATAGGATTGCGTTTCGGGATAAACGGTAAAAGACGGTGTTTTTTCATTGTGAAACGGGCACAGCCCCGTTAACAGACGACCGCGGCGTTTTAAGGATACATACGGCGAAATCGTGCTTTCAATATCGGCGCGGGAACGCAGTTCCTGCAAAAAAGCTTCATCAAATGCCAACCGAGGTCACCTCACTTTTCAAAACGGCAAGCATCTTAATATAAGCCTTTTTCAATCCAGGCTTTCGGAATAAAAATCTGATGATACACACTTAACACATAACTGTCAGACATACCGGTCACATAGTCGCACGCGGCGCGCTCGGCGCCCTCGGAAATGACCGTCTGCCAAAAGGAGGACGGCAATTCGTTGGGGTGCTCGGCATAATAGGCGTACAGACTTTTGATGAGCGCTTCAGCTTTGCTTTCTTCCCCTTTGCAGACAGGATTGGTATACACGCTTTTAAACATAAAGCGGTTGAGCTCCGCAAACGCCTCGGCAACATCCAAAGACAGCGTAATATCCTGCGTGCTGTTTTCAATGACGGAATGCACCAAGGTGTTAATGCGTTTGGACTTTGTGTCGCCCAAGGTTTCGCGGACATCGAGCGGAATATCCGACTCTTTCATCACACCCGCGCGAACAGCGTCATCAATATCGTGATTGAGATAGGCAATTTTATCCGCAATTTTGACAATTCTGCCTTCCAAAGTATTGGCTTCCTTGCCGCAAGTATGGCAAACGATGCCGTCGCGCACCTCATAGGTTAAATTTAAACCTTTGCCGCCGTTTTCGAGCTTGTCCACCACGCGCAAACTTTGGTCATAATGGCGAAAGCCGCCGGGAAATACCTCGTCAAGTGCCCTCTCGCCCGCGTGGCCGAACGGCGTATGCCCCAAATCGTGCCCGAGGGCAATCGCCTCGGTTAAATCTTCATTTAACCGCATAGCACGCGCAATGGTGCGCGCAATTTGCGACACTTCCAAGGTATGCGTTAAGCGCGTACGGTAATGGTCGCCCTCGGGCGACAAAAACACCTGTGTTTTGTGTTTTAAGCGGCGAAAAGCATTGCAATGTAAAATGCGGTCGCGGTCACGCTGAAAGGCCGTACGCAAATCGCATGCTTCCTCGGGGCGTTCTCTGCCCTTTGTATTTTCAGACAAACACGCCAAAGGAGAAAGTGTTTCTTTTTCAATTTTCATCGTGGTTTCGCGTACACTTTCGTCCACCGTTTTTTCACCGTCCTTATTTATTTATACGCAGAAATTGCGGTTATCCCTCTATTTTTCGGCAAATTTCTCACCGATTTTTTTCGGACGGACCTGTCCGCCCGAAAAATCAAAAATTTTTTCGCAAAAATCCTGTTCAAGTGCACTGTCAATGCTGAGCGTTATGCATACCTTGTCGGAAAAATCAGTATCGATAATTTTTGCCGCGGTTTTTTCAAGATAAGGCAGGAGTTTTGCGTAAAACGGGTAATCAACCGAGACTGTTAAGATAGAGCAAAGCCCCATAGTGATGATTTCGCCCGCCGCAAGCGCCAAATGCGCCGCGTGGGAATAGGCACGCACCAATCCCCCGCCGCCGAGCAATATCCCGCCGAAATAGCGCGTCACCACCACGGCGACATCGGTAACGCCCGATTTTTCGAGCACATCCAAGGTCGGTACACCCGCCGTGCCCTGCGGCTCACCGTCGTCGGAATAGCGTTTGACATTGCCGTCACGCAAAATGTAGGCGTAGACATTGTGTTTTGCGTCCCAATGCTTTTTTTGGATTTCCGCAATAAATGTGTTGGCTTCTTCCACCGTTTGCACGGAACGGACATAGCCGATAAAACGCGAGCGTTTCTCGGTAAATTCGTCACTTGCGCTGTGTTTGACGGTTCTATACTCCAAAGTCTACACCTCTCTTTCAAAATCTGAAAAGCACAAAAAAAGCGGCACAAACCGTACCGCTTTTTGCTTTGCAAACTTATTTTGCGTTGATGTTGAATCTTTTGTTGAAACGGTCTACACGCCCGCCGGTGTCAACCAACTTCTGTTTGCCGGTGAAGAACGGATGGCAGTTGGAGCAAATATCCACACGCAGGTTTTCTTTGGTGGAGCGGGTTTCGAACTCAGCGCCGCAAGCGCATTTAACGGTAGTCGTTTTGTATTCGGGATGAATTCCCTGTTTCATTGTCATTCACCTCTTTCGGTATCCTTTATAACAGCGTTAGCAATTTTAACATATTGAAAATGAAAATGCAAGTCTTTTTTTTAAATCCGCGTTAAATATTTACCGAAACCGTCCTTTTAAGTGTAAACGAATACAAAAGCGTTTCTTTAACGGGCAGACCGAAAAATTCTTCGGCGGCGCGCTTATACACGGAAAGCTGTTTTTTGTATCGTTCGGCAAGTTCCTCTGCCGTTTTTACACGGTCGGTTTTATAATCGACGATCACCACCGAACCGTTTTCCACAAAGGCACAGTCGATAATCCCCTGCACGGTGATTTGCTCGTCGGAAAATTCGTTCCCGAGCGTGGACACAACTTCGTTTGCGGGGAACAGCACCGTAAATTTTTGCTCACGGTAGACGCGCGAAGCGTTTTGTATACGAGAAAGAAAATCCGAATGCAGGAATGCGTACAGCATTTCACGGTCAAGCACGGCGCATTCTTCTTTTCGTAAATACCCCGCGCTTTGCAAGCGCTGAATTTCCTTCTCTAAATCGTCCTTAGCGGCTTGAAAGTCGCAAACCTCCGCAAAACGATGCGTGGCTGTACCGCGTTCGGCGGGGGTTAAACCGCTTTTACCGAGGAATGCGGGTTCGGCGGCGGCAAAATAGGTAAAGCCGTGCTCCGCTTCATTGAGTGCGGACGCAGAAACCTTACCGGGGCAAGCAGAAAGCGGCATTGCGCGGTATCGGAACTGCACACGGCGGTCAATTTCCGCAAGGAGCGCCGCATCGGGCTTCGCCACCAGCAAATGCCCGATCGTGTGATCGAGGTGCGAGC
>JBJEPR010000090.1:0-4404 GCA_051881335.1 Candidatus Fimenecus sp.
AACATCAAAGGTGGAAAACGCAACACCTTTGGTTTTCCATATCCAAAAACAATAACTTCCCATAAAAAATTAAACGATTGTCTAATTTTTGGCAATAAATATCCGGGACTCACTTTTTCGTGAATCCCGGATTTTTATTAGGCTGTTTTTTTTACAGCCCCTTTTTTGCCTATAAACAGGAACCGATTTTCTGTTACGGCCAAATGCCGCGGAACTGTAAGGCTTCCGCAACGCGCTTGAGTGCAATTAAATACGCGCCGGTGCGTAAAGAGACTTGTTTTTCTTTTGCAATATCAAAAACGCTGTCGAAGGCTTTTCGCATTTTTTTGGCAAGCTTGTCATTGACCTCTTTTTCTTCCCATTCCAACGCCTGCAAATTCTGCACCCATTCAAAATAGGAAACAATCACGCCGCCGGAATTGGCTAAAATATCGGGTACCAATACAACGCCTTTTTGTTCTAAAATATCGTCCGCTTCAATCGTTGTCGGACCGTTTGCGCCCTCTACAATGATTTTTGCGCGAATGCGGTCGGCGTTTTGGGTGTTGATTTGGTTTTCGAGCGCCGCAGGAATGAGTACCGTGACCTCGCTTTCCAAAATTTCGGCATTGGAGATGCGCGTTATACCGTCTTCGGCATATCCTGACAGCAGATTGCAGCGCGCCGAAAGATATTGACAAATTGCCGGAATATCCAAGCCCTCTGCCTTGTAAATCCCGCCCGAAACATCGCTGACGGCGACCACCTTTGCACCCTGTTCATACAGAAGCCGTGCGGAAACACTGCCGACATTGCCCATACCCTGTACGGCGATGGTGGCCTTGTGTATATCTACACCCAGTTTGTCGCAAATATATAAGGTGTTGAGCATAACGCCTCTGCCTGTCGCTTCTGCCCGCCCGAGACTGCCGCCGAGCTGTATGGGCTTGCCTGTAACTACGGCGGGCGTCGAGTGTCCGTTCAGCATACTGTATGTATCCATAATCCAGCCCATCACTTCGGCATTTGTGCCGACATCGGGGGCGGGGATATCGCGTTCAGGGCCGATAATCGGCGCAATCATCGAGGTGAAACGCCGCGTCAACCGCTGTAATTCCGATAAAGAGAGCGTGTTTGGGTCAACGGCAATGCCGCCTTTGCCGCCGCCGTAGGGAATATCCGCAACGGCGCATTTAAAGGTCATCCATGCCGCCAACGCCTTGACTTCGTTTTCATTTACATCTTGGTGATAGCGAATGCCGCCTTTTGCAGGGCCGCGTACCGTGGAGTGTTGCACACGATAGCCGCGAAATACTTGCACCGAGCCGTCGTCCATTCGCACGGGAACGGAAACGCGCAGCTCACGCTCAGGGTATTTGACAGCTTCATAGTCTTTTGGGGAAAGGTCCAAAATCTTTGCGGCTTTTTCTACGGTTGCCAATACATTGTCATACGGATTATACGCCATTGCGGTCACTCCTTTTTTATCTGTTATAAAGGTGAACGGAAATTCACCTCATAAAATCAGTATCGTTTATTTTGCACGATTTGTCAATCCTTCTCCGTCAAAAAGATGTGCAACGCCGAAAATTCGGAAAAACGCATAAAGGACAAAGACAGAATATGGCGAAAATCCACAAGGCAAATTACACAAAAACGCCCGCCGATTTTCGGCAGGCGTTTACTTCGCTGTTTGGTCAGTTTTTCAGACTTTGTATCGGTGCGGGGATTCTGCCGCCGCGGTGAATGAATTTCGCGGGGGAAGCAGTGTTGACTTTCATCACGGGCCCGTAGCCCAACAATCCGCCGAAATTCAAAGTGTCCCCAATATCTTTACCGATGGCGGGAATGACGCGCACCGCCGTGGTTTTGGAGTTGACCATACCAATCGCGGCTTCGTCGGCGATAATGCCGGAAATCACTTCCGCGCTTGTGTCACCGGGGATAATAATCATATCTAAACCGACCGAGCAAACGGCGGTCATTGCCTCTAATTTTTCAATCGAAAGCGTGCCGTTTTCGGCGGCGGCAATCATACCCGCATCCTCCGAAACGGGAATAAACGCGCCCGAAAGCCCGCCGACATGCGAGGACGCCATCACGCCGCCCTTTTTCACGGCGTCATTTAGCAGCGCAAGGCAGGCGGTTGTACCGTGTGCCCCGCATTGCTCCAAGCCCATTTCCTCTAAAATATGTGCCACCGAGTCGCCGACTGCGGGCGTGGGAGCGAGTGATAAATCCACGATGCCGAACGGCACCTTTAAGCGCTTTGCCGCTTCTTTGGCAACCAACTGCCCGACGCGGGTGATTTTAAACGCAGTTTTCTTGACAGTATCCGCTACATCGGTAATGTTGCCGTCGGGGATTTTTTGCAGTGCCGCGCGCACAACGCCCGGACCCGATACGCCGACATTGATGACGCAGTCCGCTTCGCCCGCACCGTGGAACGCCCCTGCCATAAAGGGATTGTCCTCGGGCGCATTGCAGAATACCACAAGCTTTGCAGGGCCGATACAGCCCTTATCTGCGGTAATTTCCGCCGCTTTGCGAACGACCTCGCCCATCGTGGCGACCGCGTCCATATTGATGCCCGCTTTTGTCGAGCCGATATTGACGCTCGAACAGATGTGTTCGGTTTCGGCAAGCGCTTCGGGGATGCTGCGAATGAGCGCTTCATCGCCTGCGGCAAAGCCCTTTTGCACCAAGGCGGAATAGCCGCCGATGAAATTGACGCCGACGGTTTGCGACGCTTTTTCCAAGGTTTTTGCATACAAGACGGGGTCACCGCCGCTGGCGGCAACGAGCATCGCAATCGGCGTCACGGCAATGCGCTTATGAATAATCGGAATTCCGTATTCCTTTTCGATGTTTTCGCCTGTTTCGACTAAGTGCTGTGCCTGTCGGCAGATTTTGTCATACACCTTGTCGCAGGAGCGGGAAATATCCGAATCCGCACAGTTCAACAGTGAAATGCCCATTGTAATGGTGCGGATATCCAAGTTTTCCTCCCGAATCATATTGATGGTTTCGAGTATATCGTGCGTGTTAATCATAACCTACTGTTCCTTTTGTTAAATTCTGTGCATAGAATTAAAAATGTCCTCGTGCATAGCGTTGACGGAAAGATTCATCTCTTTGCCGAGCGCTTCTGCCTCTTCCGCCAAAACGGTAAAGGGGACATTGCATTTTGTGACATCCGCAAGCATAATCATACAGAACATATCCTGCAAAATGCTTTGTGTTACTTCAATAATGTTGACATTGTGCTCCGCGCACATTGCGGAAACCTTCGCCAAAATCCCGACGGTATCCCGCCCGACTACGGTAATAATCGCACGCATAAAATAAGACCTCCGAAAAATGATTGCACATATCATACCACACTCTGCCGCGAAAAGACAGCCTATTTTAAAAATTTTGCAAAAATTGCAAAAAAACAGTATGCCAACTGCTGAAAATATGCTAAAATATCTATAGATTGGTTAATTCAAAGCGAGGCGTACTTCCAATGTATCAAAGAAAACTCGATTTACATGTACATACCGATAATTCCCCCGACGGGAATCATTCCCCGATGTTCATTTGCGAACGCGCGGAATTTGACGGTATGCGCGCGATTGCGCTGACGGACCACTGTGAGGTGGATGTCTACAAAGCCGAACGGTATGACAAACGCGTGCGACAGGCGTATTTTGAAGCGTCGAAGGCGCAGTCCGCGTTTCGCGGCAAGGTGCTCGTCTTGCGCGGGATAGAACTCGGACAGCCGCAGTATGACCCGAAAACCGCCGATGCCGTTTTGTCGGCGCATTCGTACGATGTTGTTATCGGCTCGGTGCATAATTTGCGCGGACGCGAGGATTTCTATTATATGGAGAAACTGCATGCGCAGGAGGTCCGCGCTCTGTTGACAGAATACTTCGATGAAATTTTAAATTTGCTTCGGTGGGGCAATTTTGATGTTTTGGCGCATCTCACATACCCGTTGCGGTATTTTTATGTGAAATCGGGCATATCCGTGGATTTGAACGAGTATAAAACGCAAATTGATGAAATCCTAAAGTGTACCGCTGAAACGGGAAAAGCACTTGAAATCAACACCGCGGGGCTTCGCCAGCCGATTGGCAAGCTCTCCCCTGAATTGGAAACCGTTAAACGATTTCGTGAGCTCGGCGGCGAATTTATTACATATGGTTCGGACGCACATTATGCCGAAGATGTTGGCAAGGGTATGCAAGAAGCGTATGATGCGATGCTTGCGGCGGGCTTTACGGAGCTGACGATGTTTCAGCAGAGAACGCCTTTGAAGCTGAAAATTGAGTGATGAAAACGCAGGTATAGGAAAACAGAAAGGAAACCGAATGAAAGTTAAAGCGGCGGCGAAAATCAATTTAATGCTCGATGTGTTGGGCAAATTACCTGACGGCT
>JBJEPR010000091.1:0-4394 GCA_051881335.1 Candidatus Fimenecus sp.
ACGGTATCAACATCAACAAAATCAAAAAGGCGGATTTGCGCCGTTCGCTCGGCGTAGTATTACAAGATGTCAACCTGTTCACCGGCACGGTTATGGAGAATCTGCGGTACGGCAACCCGCATGCAACGGACGAGGAATGTATTGCCGCCGCAAAACTCGCCAACGCCGACGGTTTTATCCGCATGCTGCCGCAAGGCTACAACACCGTATTAAAGGGGGACGGCAGTGGTCTTTCACAAGGACAACGACAGTTAATTTCCATTGCGCGCGCCGCCGTTTCCGACCCGCCTGTTATGATTTTGGACGAAGCGACTTCCTCGATTGACACACGCACCGAAGCGCTTGTGCAGGACGGTATGGATAAACTGATGAAAGGCAGAACGGTCTTTGTGATTGCGCACCGCCTTTCCACCGTGCAGAATTCCGATGTGATTATGGTACTTGACCACGGGCACATTATCGAACGCGGCAACCACGAACAGTTGATTGCGCAAAAAGGTACCTATTATCAGCTTTACACCGGTGCATTTGAATTGGAATAAAACGGGTTTATATATAACATTCTTATAATTATGTTATATAATTTCCATTTTCCAAGAAAAACAATGTATTTTGCTTGAACACCCATTTTAAACATGTTACAATCATCGTATGTTATAACATACGATGATTTTTTATGTGAAAGGTTACAGAAACCAAACATAAAAAATCCGATTTTCGGTAAGGAGAAGCATTATGCAGAGGACGAAAAGCTTGGACACCGTGCAAATTACCACTGTGAAGCCTACCCCATTCGTGACAACCGACGGGTTTCAGCAGGCAACCGTTTACTTCAAGACAAAACGGCCGGTACACCTGTTCGGGAAGATTACGGTGGATAACCACACGCCGTATACGGTAGATTTCGGTAAAATTCCGCGCGGGAAATCCGAACACAGCGTTTGTCTGCCGGACACAAACGGTGATTTGCGCCCCGGTGAAACTACCGCGCTGAAAATCGAATTGTATACCGCTGAAACCTGCGACGGTACGCCCCTTTCTGTTTTTGAAAATCCGAATTGGGAAAGAACGCGCCACTGGCAGTTTTATCTTTCGCAGATGATGCACACGGATTTGGGCTATACGGATTATCAGGAGACCCTTCGTCCCCTCTTTACAAGTTACTTAAACACGGCGAAGGGCTACATAAAAGACTCGGAAAGCAGAGAAAGCGAGCCGGAAAAATACAAATTTGCCGTGGAATCCTCCTGGGCGGTGACCGCCGCCTATATGCAGCAGCAGAACGCCGAGGAATTAGAGGAACTGGCAGAGCTTATCAAACAAGGCAAGGTCATGGTCGGTGCAGGAAAATACAACTGCACAATGGAGTGTTTCGGCACGGAAGAAACCGCCCGCGCGGCATACCATTCCAAGCGAATTGTGCCTGACCGCTTACCCGCGCCGACCTCGGACACCTTGCGTATGTTTGACAACCCCGCTGTTTCCAAAAGCTATGTGGATATTGCGAATTCGGCGGGTATAAAATATGCCATTCACTCCATGAACCCCGACCGTTCGCCGTATCACAAAGAAAAATTATATGATTTATTTTATATGACGGGATTTAACCCCGACAACAGGCTGTTGATTTTTAACGGCAAAAGCTACGGTGACAATTACGGATTTTGCGGCAACTATGAAAATCCGAAAAAAGGCGACGCCACAGTCGCGGCGAAAACCCTGCTCAGGTTAATTGCACAGTTAGAAGCAAAAACGGGCAGAACTGCCTACCCGTATGATAAATTTCCCCTGCCGTTAATACCGTTCGGCGACAACAAGCCGCCGCTCGACACGCAAATCAAAATTGCCAACGAGGTAAACAGGAATTGGCAAGCAAAAGGTTTTGCCTATCCGAAAATTATTGCCGCATTCCCCGAACAGTTTTTTGCCGATGTAGAACAGGAATACGGTGCGCTGATTCCCATAGAAAACGGCACAGAGGAAAACTGGTGGAATGACGGTTGGGGCACAACCGCCTATGAATCGGGCACAAATAAGCGCAACAGCAATCTGTTGCCTGTGGCGGAGACAGCCGCTTCGTTTGCATCGCTCCACTACGGCGAAGCTTACCCGTATGACGACCTCGCGACTGCTTGGGAGCGGTGTTCCGTCTATAACGAGCACACTTGGGGATTTAACCAATACAAGGACTGTGACGAATACCACCAGCAATTCGAGTGGAAGCGTGCAAACGCATTAGGTGCAAATGCGTTGATTGAAAAAACGGTTGACAGCACAATGCACGCGCTTGCAAACCACACAAAAACGGCGGGGCAAAATATTTTTGTATACAATCCGCTGAACCGACAGAGAACCGATATGGTTTCTGTAAAATTAGACGAGGATTTTCCTAAATTTTTCTGCATTTACAGCGGCGGGGAAAGCGTTCCTTATACGCAAGACGGCAACACCGTAACCTTTGTAGCAAGAGATATACCCGCGCTTGGGTACAAGGTGTTTGCGGTTTTGCCCGCCGCCGAAAAGCTCGTATTTCAAGGAAAAACCACTTATGACGGACTGTGCGCCGAGTCGCCGTTTTACCGTATCACACTAAACCGAGACGGCACGGTACAAAGTATTTTAGATAAACAAAACGGCAACCGTGAGCTTGTGGACAGTTCTGCCGCGGTAAAATGGAACCAATATCAATACTACGATGATTTCGGCATACCGTTCAGCAATATGGGTGCAAAATTTACGGACAAAAAATGGAAATTATATCAACCGAAAGAAGAAAACACCACCATACAGATGGTACCGACGGCATACGGGCTGAAAATCGTGGTGCTGACGGGCACTTTCCGTGCGGGCAGTATTTTACAGACCATTACGCTGTATGATGAGATTGCGCGTATTGACATTGACAACAAGGTGCTGAAATCTCCCCTGCCGAAATTGCAACACAAGGAGGAAGCCTTTTACACCTTCCCCTTTAAGACCGGCAAAGGCTATGAAATTCGCTATGACCTGCCCGTGGGCAATGCGAAAGAGGGCGAACAGGTCTTCGGCACTTCCACCGATTGGTACACGGCGAATAAATGGGTCAATGTATATGACAAGCAGGACGATTACCGTATGACGCTGGCGCTCAAAACCGCGTCGCTTGTGCAGTTCGGCGAGCGGCGCACGGGCAACTGGTCCTTTGATTACAAATCCGAAAAGCCGTATATTTACAGCTATGTCTTTAACAATATGTGGCAGACGAATTTCCAAGGGGACCAACCGGGTACGGCGGAATTTTCCTATTCCCTTTCCTCGGAAAAAGGAAACTCCATTGAACACATCAATCAGTTTGCGTGGAATATTGCCACACCCTTACAGGCAGTGGCAGTGCAAAATGCAGGTGAAAGTGATGCTTCCACTGCGGAATCGGCATCTTTTATGCAAATCAGCCACGAAAATGTGATGGTTTCTACCTTGAAAACAGCAGAACCCAACGGCGACGGCTTGATTGTGCGTTTTCACGAATTCGGCGGCAAAAATGCCGACAATGTGACGGCAACCTTTGCAAAAGAAATTGCGTCCTATACCGAAACCGATATTGTGGAAAATGATATGGGGTCAGAGATACAAGACAGCGTTTTGCATTTTTCTTTAAAGCCTTACGAAATGAAAACCTTCCGCATTAAAACGGTGCAGAAACTGCCGAAAGTTACGGGTGTAAAAGCGGTTTTCGGCACAACCGCTCTGCCGCGCGGGGAGCATTATCAAAAAGCACGGGTTGCAGAGCTTTTGGGCAATAAAGAAGTGTTACAGGGCGTTGCGGTTTCTTGGGAACCGCTTGCAGGTGCGTTATTCTATGAGGTTTTCCGCGCGAAGCAAGGCGGCGAACCGCTCTTTTTAGGTGCAACAAAAAATACGGCTTGGTTTGACACTCAAGTCACAAAGGAAATTTTCGAAAAATACCGTTATTGTATACGCGCTGTGGGTTGCGGGCGAAAAGGTGTGTTTTCCGATGCGGCAAGCCCCGTCTACGGCGAAACGGCTGTCGGCTGTATTTTTGAAGCCCCCGTTTTGCACGCTGTTCCGCGGGAGCAAAACCGTATTGACCTATATTGGACGCCCGTGCAGAGTAAGTTGCCCGTAAGCCATTACGAAATTTTCCGCAACGGCAAGCGGATTTACAAAACCACAGACGCCTATGTTACCTCTTACCGCGATTACGGCGCGCAGTTCGGGCATCAATATTTGTATGCGGTGGAAGCGGTTGACACCAACGGTACGCATTTGGAAAGCAACAAAATTACGATTCGTCACACGGACGAATTCTTTGAAAGACAGAATTCTCCCGTGGCCGTTACCGCAAAACACCGTTGGCAGAAATAGCAGTGTAGGTGAAGAATATGGATAAATCC
>JBJEPR010000092.1:0-19754 GCA_051881335.1 Candidatus Fimenecus sp.
CATCACGCGCACACGGCCGACGGACATACCCGCCACAATCGTGTCGCCCGCGTTTAAAGTACCGTTCTGCACCAAAAGGGTTGCCACGGGGCCTCTGCCCTTGTCAAGGCGCGCTTCAATGACCACGCCTTTGCCCGCGCGGTTGGGATTGGCTTTGAGTTCTTTCATTTCCGCAACCAGCAAAATGGATTCGAGCAATTTGTCAATATTCATATGCGTTTTCGCCGAAACGGGCACGCAAATCACATCGCCGCCCCATTCCTCGGGAATGAGCTCGTACTCGGTGAGTTGCTGCATAATTTTGTCGGTGGAAACGCCGGGTTTATCCATTTTATTGATGGCAACAATGATGCTGACGCCTGCCGCTTTGGCGTGGTTAATCGCTTCAATGGTCTGGGGCATAATGCCGTCGTCCGCCGCGACCACCAGCACGGCAATATCCGTTGCCTGCGCGCCGCGTGCACGCATCGAAGTAAACGCCGCGTGACCGGGGGTGTCTAAGAAAGTAATTTTTTGCCCGTTTACATCCACACGGTATGCGCCGATATGCTGGGTGATACCGCCCGCTTCGGTCTCGGTGACCGCCGTGTTGCGAATGGCATCCAAAATCGAGGTTTTGCCGTGGTCAACATGCCCCATAACGACCACAACGGGGTCGCGCGGCTGCAAATCTTCCTCGGCGTCCTCGGTATCATCGATAATGCGTTCCTCAATGGTCACAACGACCTCTTTTTCGACCTTTGCGCCGAGCTCGGTTGCCACGATTTCGGCGGTGTCATAGTCAATCACTTCGTTGACGGTCGCCATTTGGCCCAAAGCAAACAACTTTTTAATCACTTCTGCGGCGGTCATTTTCAAAAGCGCCGCCAAATCCCCGACGGTAATTTCCTCGGGCACGGTGATTTTGATTTGCTTTTTCGCACGCTCTGCGGCGATACGCGCCATACGCTCTTTTTCGGTTTCGCGCTTTTTGGAGCGCATTCCCTGCTTTCTGTACTGCTGGGATTTCTGTTTTAATTTCTGCTTGCGCACGGTGTTGTCATTTGTGCGGTCGCTGACGGGCGCAATGTTTTCATAGCGCTCGTTGTATTTGTCAAGCTCCACATTGCCCGCGCGCGTGTCGATATGCCGCACCGCGCCTTTGGTGCGCGACTGCATCGGACGGTCTTTGTCCTTTTCTTTTTTCGGCTTTTCGCTTGCGGCGGCGGGGGAAGCTGTCTGTGCTTTTTTGTCCGTTGCCGGCTTTGGCTCGGCCTTGGCAGAAGCTTCCGGCTTCGGCTTCGGCGCCGCTGTTTTCTGCATAGCAAAATAGCTGTCTAAGCTGTCCACAGCAGTTTCTGCGGTCAGGACATCAAACAGGACATCGAGTTCTTTTTCCTCTAACGCCGTCTGTGATTTCTTTTCGCCTGCAAAGTATTTCGACAGAATGTCCGTCAATTTTTTGGTGGGCAAGCCGAAGTCCTTTGCGGCTTCATGCAATTTGTATTTTTTCGTCATAAACTCATTCCCTCCCGATAAGTTCCGAAATTCTTTGCGCAAAGCCTCGGTCATCCACAGTTAGCACTGCTGTGGTTTTTGTGCCCAAGACCTGCCCGAATTCCGCCATCGTGTAATCGGATTTTAAAAGCGGGATATCCCCGCCGAAGGCTTGCACTGCCCGTGCAAATTCCGTATGCAGCCGTTCGGAGGCGTCCGACGCCACCAAGCACAGGTGCGCCGAATGCTGTTTGACGGCAGTGAGCGCCGCGTCGTGCCCAAGACTTACCTTCCCCGCACGCCGCGCAAGCCCTAACAGCCCGTTTAGCTTACTGTCCGTCATTTTGCAGTGTCTCCTCCATTTCGGCATACACCGCTTCGGGGATTTCACATTCCAGCACGCGCGCGATGCGTTTGGTTTTCCGTGCTTTTTGAAGGCACTCGATGTCGCGGCAGATATATGCGCCGCGTCCCGGCTTTTTGCCGGTCAAATCGAGGCTTATTTCCCCTTCGGGAGAACGCACCACACGCACCAGCTCCTTTTTGGGCTTTTGCGCGCCGCAGCCGTTACAGGTGCGCTGCGGAATTTTCTTCTGTTTCATTCGGTTCGTCTCCTCTTTTGCGGTTTTTCGTGTTCTTCAATATTATCCTTCATAAAACCCGCTTTCGGGTTTGATGTCGATTTTCCAGCCGGTCAGGCGCGCCGCCAAACGGGCGTTCTGCCCTTTATTGCCGATGGCAAGCGACAGCTGATTATCCGGCACGGTAACCTGGCAGGATTTCGCCTGCTCGTCGACGATTTCCACTTTTAAAACATTGGCGGGAGCGAGCGCCGCGGCAATGAATTCTTCGGGTTTTTCACTGTAAACTACAATATCGATTTTCTCGCCGCCGAGCACATCGACGATTTTGTTGACGCGCGCGCCGCGCGGACCGATGCAAGCGCCGACGGCGTCCACTTCTTCCTCTTTGCTGTGTACGGCAATTTTGGTGCGGGCACCCGCTTCGCGTGAGACTGCCTCAATCGTCACGGTCCCGTCATAAATTTCGGGCACTTCGGTCTCAAACAAGCGTTTGACAAGACCGGGGTGCGTGCGCGAAATCATCGCTTTCGGCCCCTTTTCGGTGTCGCGGACATCCACGATAAATACTTTAATCAATTCGCCCTCAGTGAATTCTTCGCCGGGGACTTGCTCGGCTTTCGGCAAAATGGCGTCTGCTTTGCCGATTTCCAAGGTGACATTGCCCGTCACGGGGTCAATGCGCTCGACCTTGGCGGTCACCAATTCCTGCTGTTTGGATTGGAATTCCATCATAATCTGCCCGCGCTCTGCATCGCGAATGCCCTGGCGGATAACATGCTTTGCGGTTTGGGCGGCAATTCTGCCGAAGTCCTTTGTGCCGAGCGCAATTTGGATTTCGTCGCCCACGGCGGCGTCCGCTTTATACTGCGCCGCCTCCTCAACTGAGATTTCGCAGTCCGGGTCTTCCACCGACTCCACGACGGTTTTGTGTAAGTACACGAACATCTCGCTCTTTTCGGGGTTGATTTCGCAGGAGATTACATCCTTGCCGTTGTAATCCTTTTTCACGGCGACCACAATCGCCGCCTTGATTTTTTCATACAGGTATTCCGCAGGAACGCCCTTTTCCTTTTCCAATGCTTTGACTGCCTCAAAAAATTCCTTGTTCATTTTTTTAAAAACCTCCAAAATCATCGAGTTTTACCCACGATGCATCTTTTTTATCAAAGGACAGCGAACTGCCGTCTGCTTTTTCCAATGTAACTACGCCGTTCTCATAGGCGGAAAGTCTGCCCTTAAACTCCCGCACGCCGTCCACGGCACGAATCAGCCGTACCATAATCTTTTCGCCGATGTTCTGTGTAAAATGAAAATCACGCGTCAGTTCCCGTTCAATGCCCGGTGACTGCACCTGCAAGCTGTAACTGCACGAGATGGGGTCGGCCTCGTCTAAGGGCGCGTCGAGCGCCTGGCTCATTGCCACGCAATCGTCAATGCCGACGGGTTCGTCCGCCTTATCTATTATAATACGCAAAAACCAATCCGTTCCCTCTTTTAAAAAGCGGACATCCCATATGATGAGCCCGAGTGCTTCGGCAATCGGTTCTGCCAAATCCCAAACCACACTGACGGTATTTTTTTTCTTCTCTGCCATAAAGCTCCTTACAAAACGAAGAGAGCGGGTCGCCCCACTCTCTTACAATACCTATATTCGTACAATGTCATCATAGCACAGTTATACGAAAAATGCAAGTGTTTTTTATAAATCGTCCGCATCCTGTACGGGGTGGACGGTATTGTCGGTCGGCGTGCCCGTATAACTGCCCAAAACATCGTTGCGCACGCCCTCCTCGGTAAATCCGTTCCAAATGTCGGCAATCTCCTCGGTGACCTCGCTGATTTTCTCTACGGCACGCGCGGACGGTTTCTTTTTATTGTTATGGTTTTCGTTCTGCATAAAAAATCCTTCCTTTTGAAAAGTCTTTGCACGGTATGTACTGTTAGTGTGCGGGAAGAAGCGGAAATCATACACAGAAAATTCTGCCGAAAAATCTGCAAAAAAATTATTTTTTTCGGTTGACTTTTACAGTTCCCGTTGTTATAATACAAATGTGTATTTGACGAATAGTCTGCATTTTATGTTGATTCAGAAAGGAATATTGCAGTTATGAAAAAAGTTTTTTCTGTTTTGGTTGCACTGATGATGCTGTTTGCGCTGTGCATTCCGGCATTCGCCGGTGCCGCGGTTGACGCACTGACCGACGAAGATGCAAAAGCGTTTGCACAGGCGGTTGTTGCCTACGGCGGTGACTTGAAAGAGGAAACTGTGATGACCGAAGCTACCAATGCCGGTGCGAAAGCCATTCGTGTTGACCGGCTCGCAAATGCTGACCGCCGTGCGGAAATCGCTACTTTGGCAACCGAGGCCATTGCGACGGACTACGAGTTTACGGAAGCCGAAAAGGCTATGTTTGCCGAAAAAGCAGCTGCTGCACTCGACAGCGCGTATGATCTCGGCATCAGCACCTTTGACCCGAGCGAGGTTGTAGACAATGTCGCAGACGGATTTTCGGACAATGACCTTGCAGGTCTTTTCGACACCTTGCGCAACACCATCACCGATTTGAGTGACCGCCTTTCCAATGCGTTTATTGAGAACAGCGGCTCGGGCGATAGCACAAATACCGACAACAACAATTCTTCTTCCACTGATAACAACAGCACGGCTGACAATACATACGGCGGCACAGAGCCGACCGGCGACACCGCAATTTATGCGGTTGCAGGCGTTGCGGCTGCAGCTGCGGTTGCATTGGTCCTGACCAAGAAAAAATCCAAATAACTGCTTTCTGAAAATGCTAGTAAACGCCTTGTGAAAATTGCTTTTCACAAGGCGTTTTTTAGGCGCTGTGCGGCTTTTGCCGTACAGCGCCTTTTCAGTAATTTTGAGGGTTGTTTAATTCGGTGTATACAAATTCGCATACGGACGCGAGGTGGTGGGCACAAGCTTGTGAAACGGCGCGTCCATAACTTTTTCAAAATCCGCGCCGAAGCGTTCGCAATAGGTGCGTACACAGCGTTCCAAATCCACACGGTCTTTTTCGTTCAAATCCAACACGGAAATATGCTCGCTGATATTTTCTTCGGGGAACACCCCGCGTAAGAATATCCGCCCGCCGTGCATACCCGTCGCGCAATGTGCGCCGACCAACGGTTGGTTATACGGATTTTCGAGTCCCAGTACAATCAGCGTGCCGCCCGCCATATATTCGCCCAAAAAAGCACCGACAATCCCGCCGATGACGACAACAGGCTGCATTTGTTCAAACTCTTTCATATGAATGCCCGCACGAGAGCCTGCGCGTTTTTCGACAAAAATTTCACCGTCGCGCATCGCGTAACCGAGTGTGTCGCCGACATGGCCGTGCACGGTGACACTGCCGCCGCCCATGGTATTGCCGATGGCCTCCTGCCCGTTACCGAACACTTCAACCGTACCGCCGTTTAAATACGCCGCCATATCGTTGCCGGGCGTACCGTGGATTTCCAAAGTCTTGCCTTTGTCCATTGCCGCGCCCATATAGCGCTGTCCGTTCACATCTTCCACACGCACGGTGTTTTCCGTCTCCAATGCGGCGCGGATTTCCGCGTTTAACTCGCGGAACGGCCGTCTGCCTGCCGTTATAATCATACGCGCACACCTCCCGTCAGTTTTTCGGTTCGTACCGCCCGTGAAAACAGCATCAGTTCGGGCGTTTCCAAAATATCGCCCTCCAAGGACGACAACGGTACTTTTTTCTGTATCAGCCCCGTGTAAATGCCCGCGCGGTCTGAACAGTTCAGCAAGACAAAACCGACCAAGCAACCGTCTTTCACAAGCAGGCGCTTATACGATGTTTCGGTTTTGCGTGTGCGGATTTGCGCACCGTCACAGTTGATTAACCCGCAGGTGCAAATGCGAAGACCGAAAAAGTCAATCGCATTGACCGCAAAACTGCCTGCATCGGGCGTGGGCACGCCCGCCATATAGTGCGCGGCGGTTTTCCCCTCACGCACCGCATTCGGCCAGAGGGCTATGATTTTTTCCTGCCCGTCCAAAATATCGTAACTGCGCACGCAGTCGCCTGCCGCAAAAATATCGGGTACGGTGGTTTCCATCGTTTCACGGTTCACGGTAATCCCGCGCGCAACTTCTGCGCCCGCGCTTTCGGCAAGCGCCGTATTCGGACGCACGCCGACCGCAAGCACCAACAAATCACACGGCAGGGTTTTGCCGCTTTTTAAGGTCACGGAAGTAATTTTTTTATCGCCGTGTGCTGCTACTACCGTATCGCCGAGCAAAGTCTCCACGCCGTTCGCGTTTAAATGCGCCTGTACGGTGGGGGCGGCTTCGTCGTCGAGAATAGACGGCAAAACCTTATTCGCCAATTCCACCACCGTCACGCTGGAAACCAACGGCCGCAAGCCTTCGGCGGCTTTTAAGCCGATTAAGCCCGCACCGATAATCACCGCGTGCATATTGGGCTTTGCATAGGCTTTCAGCCGTTCGCTTTCGCCCATGGTCAAAAAGGTGAACACATTTTCCTGCGTGCCAACATTTTCCATCGGCGGCACAAACGGCACTGAGCCTGTGGCAAGCAGAACCTTGTCAAACGAGAACGGTTCGCCGTTTTCGGAAACAAGTGTTTTTCCGTCGATTTTTGCAATCTTCGTGTTCAAATGCACCCAAATACGGTTATCCTTGTAAAACGCTTCGTCCTGCAAGTAGATTTTGTCCTTTTCCACCTTGCTTTTGAGGTAGTAGGAAATAATCGGGCGGGAATACGGCAAATAGCCTTCGTCCGTAAACAAATGGATTTCGCTGTCCGCATCTAACGCGCGCAAGGTTTTCGCACAGGAAAGCCCCGCCGCACTTGCACCGACAATCGCATATTTTTTCATTCCCCGTCACCTCCGACTTCCACATAGACAAGCGCTCGATTGGGGCAATGCTTTACGCAAGCGGGTTCGCCTGTCTCTTGGCACAAATCGCATTTGACCGCCGCTTTGCCGGTTTTGATGCACCCGACGGGGCACACGGCAAGGCAGGTCATACAACCGATACAGCGGCTTTCGTCACAGGAAACAATCCCCGTTTCGGGATTTTTCTGCATCGCGCCCGTAATGCACGCCGCCACGCATGCAGGGTCGTCGCAATGGCGGCAGTTGACCGCCACGGAATCGAGGTTGTCCCCCTCCACCGTGATGCGCGAAACGGGCACGGGTTCTTCCTTTAAATGCGCCCGCACAACATCCTTGGAAACGGAGTGCGCGGTACGGCAATAGACCTCACACAGCTTGCAGTTGAGGCACAATTCTTCTCTGGCAATGACTTTTTTCATCTTGTACCCCTCCTTACTGTCCGGCATGCGCAATGCCGAGAATTTCCAATTCGCGGTCGGTAAGCCCGATTCCGCGCAGCATCAAGCGATTACCGCGCAACGAGTCAATCGAGTTTAACCCCATACCGCCGAGCATTTCTTTGATTTCGTGATTCCACGCGTTAATCAGATTGACCACGCGCTCGTGCATAATTTCGGGATTTAAGCGTTTGACAAGGTCGGGGCGCTGGGTGGCAATCCCCCAGTTGCACTTGCCCGTGTGGCATTGCTGACACATATGGCAACCCATCGCAATCAGCGGGGCGGACGCCACATACACCGCGTCTGCACCGAGCGCAATGGCTTTCACAATATCCGCCGAATTGCGGAACGACCCCGCCGCGACCAGCGAAACGGTATTGCGTATACTTTCATCGCGCAAGCGTTGGTCCACCGCCGCAAGCGCGAGTTCAATCGGGATACCCACATTGTCGCGGATACGCGTGGGCGCCGCGCCTGTGCCGCCGCGGAAGCCGTCCATCACAATAATATCTGCGCCGGCTCTTGCCACGCCCGAAACGATTGCCGAGCAGTTATGCACCGCCGCAATTTTCACAGCGACAGGCTTTTTGTACTGTGTGGCTTCTTTCAGCGACCAAATAAGCTGCCGCAAATCTTCAATCGAATAAATATCGTGGTGCGGCGCAGGAGAAATCGCGTCTGACCCCTCGGGAATCATACGCGCATTGCTGACCTCGACCGTCACCTTTTCGCCGGGCAAATGGCCGCCGATGCCGGGCTTTGCGCCCTGCCCGATTTTGATTTCGATAAAGCGACTGCCCTCTAAATAGTCCTTGTGCACGCCGAAACGCCCCGACGCCACCTGTACCACGGCGTAATCCTTGTAATCGGCAAGACCGGGATGCAAACCGCCCTCCCCCGTATTAAACAGCGTGCCGAGCTCCTTCGCCGCCATAGCAAGGGACTTTTGTGCGTTAAACGAAATGGAGCCGAACGACATAGCCGAAAACATAATCGGCGTTTCAAGTTGAATTTGCGGCTCTAAACGGGTTTTCAATTTACCGTTTTCGTCGAATTCCAATTTTTTCGGCTTGCGGCCCAAAAAGGTGCGAATTTCCATTGGCTCACGCAAGGGGTCAATCGACGGATTGGTCACCTGGCTTGCGTTTAACAAAATTTTATCCCAATAAATCGGGTACGGCTTGTTGTTCGACATACCCGACAACAGCACACCGCCCGTCTGCGCCTGCTTTACAATTTCCTTTTGCGTCTGCGGCGTCCAGTTGTGATGCGTTTTATATGCCATTTCGTAATCTTTAATTTTAATGGCGCGCGTCGGGCACATCACGGCGCAACGGTGACAGGCAACGCATTTACTCTCGTCTGCCAAGACGGTTTTGCCGTCCTCGTCAAAATAATGCACGCCGTAGGAGCATTGGCGCACGCACGCCCCGCACGAAATACAGCGCGCTGGATTGCGTTCCACTTCAAAATCCGGTACGGTAAAATTCATCATCAGTCACTCCCCTTTGCAAACGGAATAAAGACGGGCGTACCGCCCTCCACCGCCATAATTTTTTCGGGGTCGGGGCAAATCACGCGAATGGCTGACTCCTCCGATGCAAAATAGGTTTTGTTCCCCTTTTCGGCGGTAATCAAAGACCGCAGTTTCAGGCGGTCGTTGAGCGCCAACAGCCCGTGCTTGGAGCCGACCAAAATCGAAAACGGTCCGTTAATCAGTGCACCCGAATACACGGTGCGCAAGGCGGTACAAATTTCGCGTTCCTCTTTTGGCATACGGTCAATCACATCCCACTCGGGTGCGGCAAGGATTTTCGCCGCAGTTTCGAGCGTCAGCCCTTGGCGGCGCACCAGTAAATCAAACAAATAGGTAATGACCTCGGTATCGGTCTGCAAATTGCACTTGTAGCCGAACTGCTCAACATAGCGGCGGTTGGCGTCATAGCTCGAAATCTCGCCGTTGTGCACAATCGACCAATCGAGCAGCGTAAACGGGTGCGCGCCGCCCCACCAGCCGGGGGTATTCGTCGGGAAACGCCCGTGCGCCGTCCAGGTGTGCGCCTTGTATTCGTCAAGCATATAGTATTCGCCGACATCCTCGGGGTAGCCGACCGCTTTAAACGCACCCATATTCTTCCCGCTGGAAAATACAAACGCCCCGGGAATGGAATTGTTGATACGAATGACACAGCGGGCGGTATATTCCTCCTCGTCAAAGTCATTCTTTTTCATTTTGCTTTGCGGCACAGAGCCGAAATACCGCCAAATCAGCGGCGACTTTCCAATGGATTTCACCTTGCGCGTCGGGATTTGTTCAAAGGTTTCCACATCAAAATGACGGAACAAAAACGCTTCGGTTTCAATACGCGCGTCGTTGTTGTCATAAAAAATATGAAACGCAAACAAATCCTTGTATTCCGGATAAATCCCGTAGGCGGCAAACCCGCCGCCTAAGCCGTTGGAACGGTCGTGCATTAAGGCGATACAATCAATAATATCCGTACCGCCGAAACACGCCCCACTGCGGTCTGTCACAGCGGCAATCGCGCACCCCGACGGGATACGCACCTCGCCCTCTCGTTTTACCATAACGCTCACACCCTGTTTCATTTCTTGCAGTCAAATTTTCACACTTTTTCATAAAATTTGCAAGTTAAAAAATAAAACTTGCAAATTTTTAAAAATATGTTCCTTATTTTAAAGGAAAACCAAAAAATTTGCAAGTTATTTTTTTAATATTTTATTCCGTATATACAAAAAAAGCATTTTGCCGAATATGCATTGTGCAAATCGTATATTTTTATGAAAATTGACGGAATTAAAAAATCCCTCCCTGAAAAGGGAGGCGAAATCATCGAATATGCTCGTGCGCGGGCGGGCGTGGAAGCCCGCCACTACGCGAAAAATACAATTCGGGGCGGGTTACCATCACTGTTAATCCATATACACATCCACAACATTTTCATCATTCTGCAAGGTGGAGATGATAACTTTTAAGGCGTCGTCACTTTTGGGAAAAATCAGCGCCTTAATGGTGGAAGTATCTTTCTTTTTGCGCAGTTTGGAGTCATTGTCATACAAAATTTCCATCGAGTGCACCACGGTGCCCGTGCGCTTAATCAGCTTCGAGATTTTCGGCACCTGTTCGGCAAGGTCCTTAACCTCTACATACAGCGCCTTGCCCGCTTTGCCGCGCACAACCACTTTTTTGAGCGAATTGAGCGTAATATAAATCACCAAGGTTGCCACCACAGCGCCCGCGATAAATCCCGCGCCGATCGCGATGCCGATACACGAAACCGCCCACAGGCTCGCCGCTGTGGTTAAGCCCTTGACGGAAAATCCCTCACGCAAAATCGTTCCCGCGCCCAAGAAGCCGATGCCGCTGACCACCTGCCCACTCATACGGGTGATATCCACATTCATTTGCCCTTTGTATTTTTCGGCAATGTATACAGAGGTCAGCATAATCAGCGCCGACCCGACCGCAACTAAAATGTGCGTACGGAAACCCGCCGGGCGGTGCGAATGCTCACGCTCAAAGCCGATGATGCCGCTTAACAGCACGGCAAGCGCCAGCTTCCACGCCGCGTCCAGCGCAAATTGAAATTCCTGATTATGCCACAGCCACAAGGCCGCTTCTTTTAGCCAATCCATTCAAAAAACCTGCCTTACACCTTTTTTGCATTCGGAACAAGCACTGCAATCGCCGTCCAAAGCAATTCAAAGACCAATATTTCAAACACACCTGCCTGTGTAAGGGATGTGAAGAAGCTCAACACCGCAAGCAGTGTAATGCTCAAACCCACCCCGATATACAGAAGGATTTGCGCCAGCTTTATTTTTTCTTCCAAAATAAATGCCGACAAGAATGCACGCAAAAATGCCGGCGCGCGTCCGTTGTGCAAAATACCGCAATCCGCAGGCTTTGGCTCTTCCTCCGTCAGTTCGCGGAACATTGTACCTGCTACGGGGCTGATGATTTTCACCAAATTATGCGGTAAGTCGAAATACTGCTCGATAAGCCCCTCGGTAATATTCGGGTCGGCGGTTCGCACCAAAATGCTGATGCCGTATGTTTCCAAATCCTGCAAATAACCGCTAAGCCGTTCGTTTGCCGCGTATTCCACCACAAACAGCGCCGCGATTTTACCCTCGACTGCAAGATAAATGACCTCACAGCCGTCCTTGCGAAACCGCTGTTCCTCTTCGCGGGCAGGCGCGTCAACATTATGCTTTACCAACAAATCCCGATTGCCGACCAGCACGCGCTGGTTATAAATCCAGCCCGAACAGCCCAAACGCTCCTCATACGCCAGTGATTCCACCTGCGGGAGCATTTCGCGCTTATGCAAAATTACGCCGTCGAATACCGACGCGAGCGTGCCACCCGACTGAATGGTCATTGCGGCGGTATATAAAAGCGCTTCATCCACCCGCATTTTGTGATACATTTTCATCCCGCGCAAACGGCAGTTCGCCGCGTCAAACAACTCGGCGGCATCGAGCACAACCGCATTAGCCGCCGTTGCCTCCTGCGCCGCGTCAAAGCTCGCTGTCAGCGCTCCCTCGCGCAGAAGCCGACGGTTCACCGAACGCAGAGCCGATGCCGAAACCAAAGAAGCGCTCATCGGCAAGCCCGCTATCGCGACCGCGCACATTGCGGAGATACCGGTAAACACATCGCCCGATGTGAAGCAGGTAATCGCGCCGATAACGCCAGCCGCAATCAGCACAACCGGCAATGCCAACGCATAAATGCCGCTTGCACGGTCGTTGCGTTTGGAAATTTCGACAAAATGTGACGGGAAAGAAATCCGTTTGGCGTAGCGCACATCGGGGTCGCCAAGCAACAACCCGCGCCCGATTTCAAACGCCGTTTCCATGTCCTCGATTTTGCCGACAGCATAAAAGCGGTTGGCATTCTGTGCCACCGTTTCAAAATTGCAAATATCATTTTTCAACTTGCGTTTTTTGCCTGCAAAATACAGCGTATAAACGAACAGCGCCACCGCCGTGTAAAGCGGCACAGCCGTCAATTTTTCGGGGAATGCATAGGAAACCCCGACCTGTATCAGGGCGAACACAAGCGCGCTCAGCAACCCTGTTTCCGCCGTAATACGGCCTGCAAACAGCCCTGTCAGCGCCGTTTTCAATTCTTTGAGCGATAACAGTGCCGTCAAAACAAGAAACACCAAATTGACCGCAGAATAGACCGACGCATTGCTGTTGAACAGCGTAAAATCACCGAACAGCCGTACGGAAAGCGCCGCAAACACTGCCGCCAGCGTTAAAACCGCAAGCACAGCCAACCGCACGGTACTGCCGCGTTTTTCGGATTGGTAAATCTCATACACCGCACGGGCATCTTTCGGTCCGTAAAACTCCCGCAATACCGTAACCGGCATCTCCTGTTTGCGCGCTTTTCTGCGGGCTTTGCGCGCGGCGGTATCTGCTTCTTCGGTGGGTTCCGCTTCCGCCGTATCTTCTCCGCCGTCCGCAGAAATGGTTTCTGCCGCAGTTTCGGAAAAATCAGGCTGTACGCGGGTCTTTTCCGCGTCTAAATCCGTTTCGTCCGCATCCGTTTCCGCGGTATGATCCGCTTCAGTTCCGTCCGTTTCCGTATCCGCAGTTTCCAACCCCGGGAACAAACGGAATTTCTTGGCTTTTTCACGGCGGCGTTTGAGCAGAGACATCTCCGCCTCGGTTTCGTCGATTTGCTCTACAGGTTCTTCTGTATTATCAAAGCCCTCTAACATCATTTGGTCGGCAAGCGGTGCATTTTCCGCATCTTCTGCCGGTGCATATGCCGCACTTTTCAGCGTGCCTGCTTGCACTTTGGTCTGGGTTTCGCGTTGGGCCTTCAGTTCATCTTCAGGCAACACAAGCGTCGGAATTGCCTGCAAGCCGTCCGACCCCGTCGCTTGCCCAGGGGCTTTTCGGACAATCACGCCCGGGCGCTCAATGGTTTTCGGCGGGAGTTTTGCGAGCAACTCCTTATGCTCCATCGTTTTTTCCAGCTTTTGTTCGGGACGGTTTAAAAACCGTTCGCGCTGTTTGTCCGTTTCCATTGCCGACGGCTTTTTCGGTTGCGGCACGGGGTCAAACTCCCCTGTAGTCGTGCGCAAAATCGGTTGCCCGATGCGGTGCTCAATTTGGGCGCTGTGCACGGCGTGCGCTTCCACTTCATTAAATACGCGGGTTTTTTCAATCGAAATCTGCCCCGGCAAGGGCTTTTCAGGTGCAATTTCATCCGCCGTCTCCGCCACAGTCTCCTGTTCCTGCGGCATAACGCCGTCCAAAAGGGGGGCGGGCTGTTCTTGCGGCGCGTTCTGTGTTATTGCCGCGTCCACCGCAAGCGCAACTCCGGCGGCACGCCGCGCGGCGGCTTTTAAATCGCCGACGGCAATATGTGTTGCCACTTCGCTTTCGTACGGGATTTTTTCGTCCGCAACCGTCTCTTTTGCCGTTTCCGTCTCTGCCGCAGAAGCAACAGCCGCGTGCGGCACAGGGGTTGGTTGCGGCGTGTTTTGCGGTGCGGCAGAAGTCTGCTCGTCCTCGTCTGCAAGCAGTTTGTCAATTTCCTCCATCGACCAAAGGTGCAGCTTTTCTCCTTTTTGCTCCTTTACATCCGAAAGGATTTTATCGACCGAAAGTCCCGAAAAAATATCCTTCTTTTCCATTGCTTACACCTCAAATCCGCTTTGTCTCTGCGCCGCAATTTCATACAGTAAAATGCCTGCCGCAACCGATGCGTTCAACGAATTGATTTGACCGCGCATCGGCAAAGAAACAATAAAATCGCATTTTTCACGGACAAGCCGCCCCATACCTTTTCCCTCCGAGCCGACAACCAGCGCACACGCGCCCGAAAAATCGGTCTCGCGGTAGCTTTGCCCATCCATATCCGCGCCGTAAATCCAAAGCCCTGCTTTTTTTAAGTCCTCTAAGGTTGCCGGCAGATTGGCAACGCGCGCCACACGCATATATTCAAGTGCGCCTGCCGACGCCTTGCCGACGGTATAATTTAAAGAAACACTGCGGCGCTTCGGAATGATAATCCCGTGTGCGCCTGCCGCCTCCGCCGTGCGGATAATCGCACCTAAATTGTGCGGGTCTTCGAGTTCATCGCAAACAACCACAAACGGCGGCTCATCTTTTTCGCGCGCGTACGCTAAAATGTCCGCAACGCTTGTATACTCGTGTGCCGCGACAAACGCCGCCACGCCTTGGTGATTGGCGGCGCCGCAAAGGCTGTCTAACTTTTTGCGATCCACCTCTTTGACCACGCCGCCCGCTTCGCGGCAGAGCGCGGCAAACCGCGTGAGCGACGGATTTTTCTCCCCGCGCAAAAGATACAGCGTATCCACCGTGCGGTCGGATTTGAAAACCTCCGCCACGGCGTTTCTGCCGATGATTAAATCCTGCTTCTGCTGTTCTTCCCGCATATTTTGCCGCTCCGTTCCTTTTGTACCGACCGCCAAACGCCCACCGATACACATAGGTATAGTTATTATAAGATTATACCATATCTTGTGTGCCAGTACAACATATTTTTTCGGGTTTGCGGGCAAAAAAACAAAAAGCGGGCAGACGCTTTTGCCTGCCCGAAATGCGATTTCTTATTTACTTTACAGTTTTGTTCATCAGTTTTTCATACCGCTTAAATACGGATTCGATAATTTTTGCGCCGTCTTTGTGCACAAACATCACCGAAACGCCGCTGAAATTGTGCGGACAAATACGAAATTTCACTCGTTCGCGTACGGTCGCAGACGGCGAAAAGGCGCGCACTGCCTGTTTCAACAAAGCATCTGTTTTATCCATTTATAACGCCCTCCGTTTCCAATGCGTTTTGAAAATGTTGCTTGGCTTTCTGCAAGCGCGTACGCACCGCCGAACCGCTTATCGACAACAGTTCGCCGATTTCGTCACTCGTAAAGCCCATACTTTTTAAAGTCAGCACTTCGCGGTCTGTGCCTGCAAGGCGCGAGAGTGCGCCTTTAACCGCGAGCGTTTCGCCCTCGTCGGGCGGGGAAGTCGCGGGGAGCACCGCCGTTTCAAAGCTTTGCACGCCGCTTTCGGCATATTTTCGCCGCAAAAAGTCATTTTTTAAATTGACCGCGCAACGAAACACCCACGCGCGCCAGTTGTCGGGAATTTTGCCGCCGTTCACGGCTCTCCACACGCGCAAAAAGGCTTCCTGTGCTAAATCCTCGGCACTCTGTTCGCCGAAGCATATATTGAAATATGCATACACATCGTCGAACAGCTCGTTGTAAACCGCATCAAATTGCGTATCTTTTTCTGTTTCACTCGTACTCATTTTCGTGTAATACTGCCGACATCTTGACACAATAACTGCACGGTGTCAAAGGTGGTTTTTGTAGCGCGCACCGTTCCGATGTCGCACAGCAACAGCACCTTTTTCCGTAACAGCTCAGGCGCGACCTTTTTGTCTATACGCACCGTGCCGATGTCCTTTAAAATCAAATTTCCTGTTAAACTTTCTAAAAGGGATTGCGTCAAATAAAAATCCGGCAAATCCGCTTTTATCAAAACCTCTTCGCGAACCGGCGCGTAAGTGACAGCTTCCGCCTCCAACTGCACGCCGCTTTCGCGCACGCTCGGGTCTGCACAAATCCGTTCCGACAGCACTTTCCCGTGCGCCGTTTTCGGAACCGCACCCACAACCGCAAGTTCAGCGGCGTAATACTTATTTTCACCGTCACCCGTAAATTTTTCCACAGGTAAAAACGCATCATTTCCCAAAAACTCCGCGTCTTGCAAATCCAGCGGCACCGCTTTGCCGTTCACCGTCAGCAATTCGATGTTTTCGCTGTTTTTGTCATACACTGCCTTGCCGTTTACAATCAAAGACACTTTCTTTTGCGGCGAAATCGGCAAAATACACGCCTTCCCGTTCATCACATACACATTTTCACCGTCAGACACATTCGCGTCGCTCAAAGTCACCTTGCCGTTGTAAATATTGATTTTTGCGTCCGCGTCGCAATAGATTGTGGACGCGACATTTTGCATTTCGACCTTGGCAAACGCCGCGCGGGTTTGCGCGTCGGCCTCCTTCGGCAAAATCACCAGCGCCACACCGGTAATCGATTCAATTTCGCTTGCCGCCTCTACAGAATTGTAGCCGCGTAGGTCGCAGACCGCCATATTTTTAAATTTCATAAAATCAACCCTTTTGTTATTCTGTAAAGAAAGACGCGGAACGGCAAAAAACCGTCCGCGTCTTTTTTGTAAAATTATTTATAAAAGCTATACAGCGGCGTGGTATCGGTTGCGGTGTTATCCACATACCAGGTACTGCCGATTTTGACCACCAGCACGGTCGCTTGTGTCACGGTTGCGCCGTCCGCGGTCTGTACGCCGACGGTGTACGATTTGACATCGGTGATTTCGTCCGCCGCAATGCCGTACACCGAAAGTCGGTCGGTATTCAGCGCCGCTTTGTAAGCGTCAAGCGCGATTTCGTTTTCCGACAGCACAACGGTTGTAAACTTGTAATCCTCGCCGTAAGCAGTCTGATATGCGCCGACAGACTTAAATTCCAACTGCTCGCCCGAGTTTTCGTCAAACACATCTTCGGTGCCCGTTAAAGATTTGCCGTAGGTTTTGACATTGCCTTCCAGCGCCGCGAACATAATTTCGTCGGTCATATAGTCGTCGCCGAACACTTCTTTGCGCACTTCAACGAGTTTCTCGAAGTATTTTGTGAAAATCGTGTCGTAATCGTCCCAACCGTTTTGAACCAACTCGACATAATACGGATACATTGTGTCAATGACCTGTCCCTGCAAAGAGCCGTCATCGGTTTTGCTCTTTTCGCCCATATAGGACTTATCATTAAAGCCTTTCAAATCATTGGTTTTATCGCCCGGCGTATAGCCTGCTTCCCTGTAAATCAGCGGATATATATACTGTTCGCGAATGAAGTCACCGTATTTGTCGTTGACGCTCGGCAGGGCGTTTTTATAGGCGTTGTAGCCGTCACCCGACTGCACAATCGTATCGGCATACACCCGTGCGACCTCATCCGGGTGATAGCCGGTATATTTGGATTTAAAGGTCACGGTCACAATCAGAGCGAGCACAACGGCAACCGCCAAAAAAGCGACCAACGCATACAGCTTCACCGGAAAGGTTTTTTCTTTTTTTGCCATTTTCGCCGCCCCCTTTACGCTTGCTCCGCTTCGGTCACCGCTTGCTGCTTTGCTGCTTCGCGGCGTTCTGCAAGCGCTTTGGTAATCATTTCTTTCTTTTCGCCGACCATATCATAGAACAAAATCGGTACGCCCTGTAAAATCACAAATACCGCGGGAATAATGGTGTAAATCATCAGCATTTTGTTGAGCGTGCCATCCGTCTGCGCGGCATACGCCACATTTGCGTCGGTAGAGACCATATACCCCGACCAAGTGTATAAAAGCCACGGTCCTAAACCCTTTGTCAGCGCGGACGCAATTTTCGAGAACAGCCCGTAGCCCGCATATGCAAGACCGTCCTGCCGTTTACCGGTTTTATATTCGATTTCATCCACGCAGTCGGCAATCATAATGTTCGGCGTCACATTGGTGTTACCGTGCTGCAGCCCGCAGAAGAAGTTGAGAATTAAGAACGGAATAATCAACCCGTCATTAAAGCCGATACCGCGCGACACCAAGAACAAAATGGCGAGCGACGACGCGCCGTACACGCAGAACAGAATAAAGGTCTGTTTGGTGGAGAATTTTTTGAGCACCAAATTGACAAGCAAGGTGCCCACCGCCGTGCCGATACCCATCGGCAACAGCAATGCCAATTTTAAATCTTTGGAGCCGAGCAAATAAATCGCTATGTATAAAGAAACCGTGCCGTATACGCCGCGCCCGAAGCCCGCAAGTTTGGTTAACGATACCATCAGCAAATTTTTATTGGTAAACACCACTTTCACGGCGTCTTTTAAACTGACCTTTTCTTGGGTGAAGGGCACATTTTCCTTGTTGTTTGCGAAGAATATCATCACGAACAGCACCAGACCGAGCGCGCAAACTGCCGTGGAAATGACCAAATCCAAGCCTTGCCCCTCGGCATTCTTATACTGCTGCTCGCCCATAACGGCTTTCATAATCAAACCGACAACGAGCACAACCACCATACCGCCGGACTGCCCGACTGAGCGCAGGAAAGAGGCGATGGAAATCGCACTGGAACGCTCCTCGGGGTTCGGCGAGCACAGCGAGCCGAAACAGTTTGCGGGGCTTTCCACCGCACAACTGAACGCCGTATACAGCGAATAAATCACAAACATCCAAATAATAGCAACCGTTTGGTTGTTTGTATTCGGCGCAACGAACACCAGCATCGCGACAATCGCAAGCGGCACAACGCCGAAGCCCACCCAAGGCTTGACCTTGCCAAATTTTGTGCGGGTATTGTCCACCAAATAGCCGATAACCAATTCACAAATCGCTCCGATGAAGCCCGCCACCAAAAATACGGTGGAAATCACATTGCCCATCGTGGTGGTGTCAAAGCCCTTGCCCTTAAAGGCAAAATCCGCGAAGAAGGTGGCGGTGTAGTCGGGCATCCAGCCCGTCATCAATGCAACACCGAACAGCCCGATGCCGAAAGTCCAAATTTCGGACTTTTTCATATATTTTTTCATACCGTTTCTCCGTTCCCCGAATGCATTTTCATTCGGCAAAATAGAAACAGAAAAGAGTGCCGCCCCGACACTCTTTTCTATCAGATTAAAAATATTATACGCTTTACTATGTCAAAGTGCAATGCACGATTTACACAAATTTTGCGCCGATTTTACATCATTTTAACAAAGCGGGCTCTTTTTCCCCTTCGCCGTCACTGACGGTTTTCAAATATGCCGCCTTGTCGGGCATAATGACTTGGAGCGCACCTTCTAAAACTTGAAATGTACTTTCCGTTACATATTCACACTCGCCGTCCACATTCACTGCGGCAGGCTTTTTGCTGAAAATCTGCATTTTTTTGCCGCGCACAAAGGTGGTAAAATCCCAACTTAAATGCTCGCCGCGCTTATATTTGCCGACCAAGCCCACAAGCTTTAACCGCCCGACGGTTTTGCGCACCATAATAAAATCCAACAGCCCGTCATTCGGCACGGCTTTCGGCGCGCCCTTGTAGCCGCCGCCGTACCATCTGCCGTTCGCGCACAGCGAAAACAGCATCGTGCCCTCGTAGGTTTCTTTGTCGTCCACCACAATTTTGAATTCGCTTTTCAAGCGGCGGAACAGGCAATAAAACAGCGACATCGTATAGGCGAACTCGCCGCCGACGCCCGGCAGTTTCTTAAAATACGCCTGCTTGGCGC
>JBJEPR010000093.1:0-19726 GCA_051881335.1 Candidatus Fimenecus sp.
CAGGGTCCATTACGGGAAGGAGTGCCAACAATGGTCAGCTTTGGCTTCTTCGGCTAGTTCTTCCGAACGAAATAAAAATGGGTAAATCCACAAAACAAACCGCACCGTACTGTTTGTACGGTGCGGTTTTCTTCACAAGGGAACAGAGTCGCAAGGGAAAAGGGGTTATTCGCTTAAATTTTGGCGCAGGGTAAAATCGGTTTCTAAAACCAGTGCGCCGCATTCCCGAACATAATTGCAATCGTTAAAACGACAGCCGGTAATATCCAAATCCGTTTGAAACAGAAAATAGGAATACAGATAATCCGCCCAACGGTAGCAATCTGCAGGGCCGTTTTCATACGGCACAAAAAAGGTCACCTTAATCACGCTTTCGCTGATTCGATTTTTGGAAAGCGTTTCGGAGCCGTCTTCGTTTACGGTGATGAGCCGTTCGCCCACAGAGTGCTTGTCCATTGCAAGCGCAATAATCGGTTTTTCCACGGGGTAGGGTTTAATATCGTTTTCATACGCCGTGGTGATGACTACATTTTCATAAAAAGGGTCGGTTTGCAAAACGGGAATGATATTTTTAATAAATACATGCGGAACATTCATTCGTCAGTCACCTCACAGATTTCTTTTAAGATTGCCCAAAAATAATAGGGCTCGTCGCCGCGGCAGACTTTTTCGGCGCGTTGTATGAGATACCGTTTGCCGTCGCCGTCCGTAAGACGCGCATTTTTTTTAAGGCGTGTAACATCGTGTTTCGCAGAGCCGATATACAAATACAAACTGTTCGGGTCTTTGCCGAGGACGGTGTAAGTGCCCTCCAAATACATTTTGTTTTTATAGCGCAACGGCTGTAAAAATGCGCGGTATACGGGCGAGCGCCAACCGGTGTCGTCGGACAAAAACACGCTTCTGCCGAATTTGTTGAACAAAGCTTCCATTACGACACCTGCCGAAACAAAAAGTCGGTATCTTCAAAGTACCGTGCCGCCGCCGAATATGCGTCATCGCGCAACTGTACGGCACTTTCGAGCATCGCGGCGGGACTGACCGTTGCCGAGACATCGCCCGCTGAAAACTGCGTTGTGCCTTCGCGGTAGGTTTTGTCCCGCAGTAACAGACGGTAATTGCAAAGCGCGGCAACCGCCTCTAACACAAGCGGATTTTCGGCGTATTCGGGCGCGCGCAGTTTGTCGGTACATTCGGCACAGGCGACGGCAATCACGGGCATTGCGTCTGCAAGCACGGCTTCGGAAAGCCCCGAAAAGCGCGTCAGGATTTGCGTTACGCGCACAACATCAATCATACAGACACCTCCGTTTTAAGGTTTATGCCAACACGCGCGAAGCGTCGGTATAAATTTTGGCAAAGCCCGAAATCTGAGAGATGGCGGCGCGTTCTAACTGACGGTCAATCAGTTTGTCGTATTCGGTGAGAATACCGCCTGCCGAAACCTGCTCGAGCGCGCAGGTTTTGTCAAGCCCGATGATTTTGCCTGCGGGGACGGCACTGCTTTTCAAGAGATTTGCGCCGAGGGGCGTGACAGGTTTGCCGTTGCCGTGGAAGGTAAGGCCGGCCGCCGCGTCGCGCATTTCCTGCAATTTGAGAATAGATGCCGCCATATCGGGCGCGGCAATCAGGGTGTTGAGCGCGTAGGGGTCAAAGCTGTTCCAAAAATCGACCAAATCCGCATAGGTGATAGAAGCACCCGCCAAATCCGCCGTCGGGGCAGGATTGCTGTTGCCGTCGCCGTTGATGAGTACATCGACTGCGTCTTTCAACTGGGTGCGTGCAATGTATGCGCCGATTTGGCGAAGGGTAACCGTGAACAAATCCAAACGCTGAAAACGGATTGCCTCATAAGACGCGACCAACATTCTGCCGCGCTTTTTGAGTTTGACGAGATTTTCCTGCGTATGGACGACGGTTTCGGGGATTGCCGTGCCCTCGGTGGTTTCTTTGAGTTCTTTTTCGTCCGCAGTCGGCACGGAAGTGATGGTGCGGTAGTCAAGGCCGTTGATGTTGGTTTTGGTGGCGACAATGTACGGGAGCAGGTCGGCCTCTTCCAAGCCTTTGCGCACCGCGCGGGCAATGTATTCGGGGAACAGCGCGGCGCTGTCGGTCGTCTGGAAGAATTTTTCCACGCTGTCGCTTGCCGCGCCGTGGATTTTGATGTCAAAGCGCTTTAATTGGCGCTCAAATGCGTCCAACCCCTCCAAAGCGGTGCCCTTGTAGTTTTCGGACGGGTCGATTTCTTCGAGTGCGGCGGTGAAGCCTTTCGAGGCGGTGTATAAGCCTTTGTCGAGTTTAATCGTTTCAAAATTGGACATGTGTTTGTTCCTTTCTGTTGTAAGATTTTGTCATTCTGAGGCGGTAGCCGAAAAATCTCTTTTCTATGCATTTTTTGAGATTCTTCACTTCGTTCAGAATGACATATTTTTATTTCGTTGTGATTTTGCGGAACGGGCAAGCCCGTTCCCTACGCGTTGTCATTCTGAGCCGTCAGGCGAAGAATCTCGTTTTCGATACACTTTTCTTTTGAGATCCTTCGCTTCGCTCAGGATGACAAATAAACATTTGTATAAATTCTCAATCGAGAGGATTAGGTAAAGATTTACCTACAAAGTAACCCTACGATTTGCCGTCGCGCAACCGCGACTGCGGTTAAAATTTGAAATCGCGGTTATGCGGCGTTTCGATGCCGTTTTTTTGCGCGCACAGCTGCGGCACATACACAGCCGGGGCGGCGGTTTCGAGCGCTTCGCCGAGGCGTTTTAATGCTTCGGTGCCCAACGGCGCGCACATTTGCTCTGTCAACCGATTGTCGAGCGCGGGCAAGGCTTTTGCAAAGCCCTTGACTGCCGCCTCCAACAGTGCGGCGCGGTACGCCGCGCCGTCTGCGGCGGCACATTCGAGCGCGTCAACCTTTTCCGAGAGCGCGGAAAGGTCGGCACGAGAGAGCGTCAGCTCGTCTGCCTGCCCGTTTCGGACGGCTTTTAACAGCGCGTCGGCGTCGGCAAACCGTTTTTTGGTCACACCGGCATTTTTTTGCGCGGGCACGGCGACAAACGACCATTCATAGGCATCGGTCGGATTTTCCAAAATATAATGGCACACTTCGCCGTTGTAGGTTTTGCCGCGGCGGTGCACGCAGGGCGTCTTTCGCTCGTCTGCACCGCAGACAGAGCAAACGCGCTTTTCTACGGCGCACCCCACGGACACTTCCTTTTTAATGCCGGCGGCAATTTCCGCAATAAGCGCTTCGTTTTTCGGAATACGCGGCATATAGCAGTATGCTTTTAAACAGGTGTAGGGCTCGCCGAGCGCGGTTTTGCGCGTTTCGTCGGTGATGACCTCCGTTTTAAAGGTGCGTGCGCTTTGGTCGGCGGCGTCCATACTGTGATTTTGTATGGCGGTTTTGCCCTCAAACAAGGGTGCCAGCGCGTGCAGGCTTTCTACCGAAAAGCGTTCAAAATCACGGTCGATTTCGTTGTCGCACAGCACGGCGGAAAACACAAACACCTCCTCGGCGGTCAAATTCTTTTGCGTGTAGCGATTGATGGCGGCGAGGGCTTCTTCGGTTACCGCGCCGTCCTCGGTTTGGGTTTGAAATTGCTTTTGCATAGGTTCCTCCTTTCTTATGTGTTGTCTTTTTGCGGCAGATTTCGTAAAATCTCCTCGGTTTGCGCGTCCAAATGGCGTGCAGTGGCATCGTCCACGGTGTCGCGCAGTAAAATGTCGTCCCAAAGGATTTCCACTTCCCCCGTGTAGCCGTAGGCGCGCAAATGCGTGCGGCAAACGCTTTCCAAAACGGGGGTGAGCAGTCGGCGGTAGTGTTCGAGTTCCGAAGTGAGCATATCCGCCTGCTCTGTTGCCATACGCTCGGTGGTGGACCACGAAAGCCCGAGCATATACGGCGGCACGGAGAGCTTTGCCACGATTTGCTCTAACATTTGGCGCACGGGGATTTCGCTGTCCAAAATCTGATTGTCCGCGCCGATGGTCTGGATGTCCACATCGCCTACGGCAATAAAATCGCGCGCTTCGCGACTGCGCATGGCTTCGCTCCATTGTTCGGCAATTTGCAGTGCGCGTTCTTTGGCAAAGGTTTTGCCGCCCGTATCGTCCGACGGCTTGTAGGTTACGGCAAAGCGCACATTGCCCACACGCTCCCAATTTTGCCCGACGGCGTTATAGATTTTTAAAAGCACCGAGGAGACAAACGGCAGACCCGCAAGCAGAGGCGTTCCGTAAATTTCGCCCGGCTTGGCGTTTAAGGTGCACACCAGCATATTTTGCTGTCCCGGCAGGGCGTTCCCTGCCACATCGGCGGCGGCGCACACCTCCAAGCGGCGAAAATCCGCTTTGGAACGGCGTAGGGTGTAGTCTTTGTGCGGCGCGTTGTATAAATAGCGTACCGCGCCCGTTTGGTCGGGTACGAGTTCCGCAACCGCCGTGCCGTAGGTGAGCAGTTCCTCAAAAAAGGTGTCTAAAAAGGATTGCAGGGAAACACTGCCGCTGTCGGAGGGAACATATTTGACAAAGGTGTCTAAAATCGGCTGAAAGCGCGCGTCTTTGCACACGGCTTGAAATCCGCCCGTCAGTCGCACGAGCTTGTAAATCGCCGCGTCAATCACGGGCACGGCTTCGCGCAAGGCGGAGAATAAATCCCCTGTGACCGCGGGCGGCGGGTTGTATGTATATAAAGCGGAAAACGGTTGACTTTGTGCCGCGCCGCCGACGGCGAGCGCGGGGTTTTGCGGGGGTGCAGGGGTGTTTTTGCGGGATTTCCTCATTGTTTCATCTCCTTTCACCGTTTGCAGACGACGGCGAAGAAATCGTCGCCGCCGTCCGAGCACAGCACCGTCGAAACGAAATACCGCATATCGTCCATGGCGTGGTCGTGTTCCTTTTTGACCGCGTCATAGCGCGCGCTTTCGTCCCAGCGGTACAGCGAAAATTCCCGAACAATATCGGTACAGGGCTTGCAAATGCGGATTTCGCGCGATTTTAAGGCGTCCGAGGTCTTGCGAATGCCGCCGAGCACATCGTTGTCCGCACGGCGCACGGGAAATTCCCCGTGACGGCGGATACATTCGATAAACGACGCCGCAGACGGGTCTACCACCACGCAGTCCACGGTTTTGTCGCCGATGAGTGTGCAAAGCGAACGGTAGTATTCCTCATCGGTCATTTGAAAGCCTTTTGCTTTGGAGCTGTGGTAGAATTCGTCAATGCGATACCAGTGCCCGCCGCTTTGTCCCCAAAGCCCCATCGAGGTGGGGTTGACCGTTCCGTAGTCACACGAGACCGCATAGCGGGAAAAGGTTTTCGGTACATCGTAAAGGTAGGTGCTGTCAAAAAACGGATACACAAGCCCGTCGCACGCCGCCCATTTGCCCTCGACAAAGCGCGCGTAAAACGCGCCGCTGTAAAGGGAACGGTAGCGTTCAAGCATCGCTTTGGAAAGCGAGGGGTTGTCCTGCATTTGAAAGTGCAGATACAGGCAGTTTTTTTCTTCGCGCTTTAAAATCCATTCCTTGTAAAACCAGTGCGCGGGGTGTTCGGGATTGCAGTTGAACCAAAGCCGCGAGCCCTCAACGGAGCATCGCGCAATCGCCTGTTCGCAAAATGAACGCGGCATCAACGCCGCCTCGTCAAGCATTACGCCCGCAAGCGTCATTCCCTGTATCAGCGCAGCGGAGGACTCGTCCTTGCCGCCGAAATAGTAAAAGCGGTTTGTTCTGCCGCCTTTTGAGATTTCCAGTAAGTTTTTGGAAATTTGCTCATTGCATTGAAAGCCGAGTTCCGAAAGTAACGGGATAAGCGGGGTAATGACATTGCGGCGCAAGCCCGTGACGGTTTTGCCGCACAGTGCAAAGCTTTGGTCACAAAAGCGGTAAAACGCCCAAAATACAAACGACAGCGACATACAGACGGTTTTGCCGCTGCGCACCGCGCCGTCGCAGATAATGGCGTCATATGTGTGAAAGGGACTTTCATCGCACCACCACGAAAGCAGCTCCAACTGCTTTTGGGAAAACTGTTTGAATTGTGTGCTTTGCATCAGCCTTCCTCACCGTGCTTTCCGAGTGCGGCGGCGGAACGCTCCAACGCCTTGTAAAACGGCAGGGCGCTGTCTGCGGCGGTTTCCTGTAATTCGGCGAGGCGGTCGAGTGCCTTTTGGCGGTCAAAAAATTTGATTTCTAAGCCGCCGCCCTTCGGCCGTTTGATTTCCGACACCAGAAACAAATCCAAGGTGTCGGGGTCGGGCGGCGTGTCTGTATCGGTTTGCTGTAACAGCCGCACCGCGTCGGCAACCGAGCCGAACGCAAGTCTGCGATAGCCCGCAATCAGTTCGGCGCGCTGTACCGTGAGCGCTTGCTCCAATTCCTGAATTTTCGCCTGCACGGGTTTTGCGGCAAGCAGTTTTTCCGCCGCTTTTTCAGGGAAAAGCAAAAAGCCCGCGGCGACAGCCGCCTCCCGCGGGGAACGGGTGCGCACAAAGGCGCGGCAAAAGGCGAGCTGTTTTTGCGAAAGTGTGTTTGCCATTTTGAATACTCCTTTTCGGTGGGTTTTCGAAAGACCTTTCACCTAAAGTCCGAAGCGGCGGGGATTGTCTGCAAATGGCAGTCAACAATTCAAGCAAAAATGTCGATTATCTGAAAAAATATTGTTTTTTTGCACAAATAAATTGGTGAATTTTTGTTGACATTCCTTTCAGACTGTCGTACAATAAAAACCGTTAAGCGGTTAATAATTAGTCGATTAAATAATTTTTAAAGGGAAGGAGCGGTTTTGTGGAGAAAATGCAAAAGAATGTGTCGAAAAAAATGCACGATTTGGAATGGTGCCGCCATTATGTGACGCGCCGCGCGTTAAAAGACAGCGGCGTGTATTTCGGGCAGCCGCCGATTTTGGATTATTTGGCGAAAAACGGGACGGGCACGCAAAACGAAATTGCCAAAGCACTGCATGTTTCGCCCGCTTCGGTGTCCGTTTCTTTGCGGCGGATGCAAAAGGCAGGCTTGATTGAAAAAGCGGCAGATGAAACCGATTTACGCTGTAACCGTATGAGCCTGACCGAAAAGGGCAACGAACAGCACGAATATATTCACGGCTGTTTTGAGGAAATCGACCGGCGGCTGTACGCGGACTTTTCTGCGGCGGAGCTGGAAACGCTCGAGCAGATGCTCACAAGACTTTGCGACAATTTAATGACGATGTTGCCGGCAGGCAAAAAGCTTGAAGAGATTATGGAAGAAGAAATGCAGTTTGGAGGTGGATGCCGACATGGGAAAACTGATTAAATATGCGAAGCCCTATTTGTGGCAGTCGGTGATTTGCCCGTTTTTGATGACGGGCGAGGTAATTTTGGAGTTGCTCATACCATTGTATATGAGTAAAATCGTCGATGTCGGTATTGCGAACGGCGATATGCAGTATGTGCTTGTAACGGGCGGTAAAATGCTGTTGATTGCGGGCTGTTCGCTGTTTTGCGGCGCGATGGCGGCAAGGCTGTCGGCGGTGGCGAGTATGGGTATGGGCGCGCGGGTGCGCGAGGCAATGTATAAAAACATACAAACCTTCTCGTTTTCCAACATTGACCGTTTCAGCACCGCTTCACTCGTGACCAGAATGACCAACGATGTGACCACCGTGCAGAATATGTATCAAATGCTGTTGCGGATTTTCTTCCGTGCGCCGTTGCAATTTATCTGCGCGATGTTTATGAGCTTTAAAATCAACCACAAGGTTTCATCGGTCTTTTTGTATGTTATTCCGTTGATTTTGGTGGTGCTGGGGATTTTCGGCCCGATTGCTATGAAGCGGTTCAAAAAAATGTTCACGAAACTGGACGCGTTGAACGGCTCGGTGCAGGAAAACTTAATTGCCATTCGCGTGGTGAAGGCGTTTGTGCGCGGCGACCACGAAAAGGCAAAGTTCAAAAAATCCAATGACGATTTGACTGCGGCGGCAATTTCCGCAGAAAAACTGATGGTAGCGGCACAGCCGTTAATGATGCTGATGATGTACGGTACGATTTTGGGCATTTCGTATCTTGCGTCAAAATATATTATTGCCGGCGAAATGCAGGTCGGAGAGTTTTCTATGATTCTCACCTACATTATGCAGATTTTGATGTCGGTTGTGATGATGGCGATGATGCTTGTCAACTTTGTGATGTCCCGTGCGGCGTCCTCGCGTATTCAGGAAGTGCTCGATGAAACGCCCGACATTAACGATGACGCGGCGGACACCTCGTTACAGGTGGAAAACGGCGAAATCGAGTTTTGCGATGTTTGCTTTAAATACAATAAAGACGGCGAAAAAAATGTGGTAGACCACGCCGATTTCAAAATCGCATCGGGCGAAACCATCGGGATTATCGGCGGCACAGGCAGTGCCAAAACCACGCTGGTCAGTTTAATTCCGCGCCTGTATGATGTGACAGAGGGCGAGGTGCGCGTGTCAGGGCACAATGTGAAAAATTATACGATTGAGGAACTGCGCGAATCGGTCAGTATGGTGTTGCAGAACAATGTGCTGTTTTCGGGCACGATTGCCGAAAACCTGCGTTGGGGCGACGAAAACGCCACCGACGAAGAACTGGTTGCCGCGTGTAAATCGGCGCAGGCGCACGACTTTATTACGGCTTTCCCCGACGGCTACCAAACCGATTTGGGGCAGGGCGGTGTGAATGTTTCGGGCGGGCAAAAACAGCGTCTTTGCATTGCCCGCGCCTTACTCAAAAAACCGAAAATTTTGATTTTAGACGACTCTACAAGCGCGGTGGACACCTTTACCGACAGCAAAATCCGTGAGGCGTTCAAAAACGATATTCCGAACACCACAAAAATTATCATCGCCCAACGGATAAGTTCCGTGCAGGATGCGGATAGAATTATTGTATTAGACAACGGCAAAATTGCCGATATCGGCACGCACGAGGAATTGCTCACGCGCAGTCCCATTTACAGCGAGGTTTATTATTCACAGCAAAAAGGTGTTGTAGAGGAAGGAGGCGAGCGCTGATGCCGGGACCGAACGGAATGATGCCGGGCGGCAAAAAAGGAATGCCCGGGAAAATACAAAAACCGAAAAATACCGGAAAGACGGTTTCCCGTTTATTTGGGTATGTAGCCAAGCGCAAATGGTTGTTGGTTTTGGTCTTTTTGTTGGTGCTGTTAAGCACGGCCGGCACCTTGCTTGCATCATATTTCATTAAGATTTTAACGGACGATTATTTGACGCCGATGCTGATGGCAGGACCGGAAAATGCAGACTTCGGACCTTTACTTTTGGCACTTGCCAAAATGGGCGCGTTGTTTGCTTTGAGCGCAATCGCTTCCTACGGCTATGCGCGCATTATGCTCACGCTGTCGCAGTCCACGGTCAATACCATTCGCCGCGACCTGTTCGACGCGATGCAGGATTTGCCGATTTCCTATTTCGACACCCACACGCACGGGGAGTTGATGAGCCGTTATACAAACGATGTCGAAACCGTGCGTAACTTTTTAAGCCAAGGTTTTGTGCAGACCGTTTCCTCTTTGATTTCCGTTATCGGCACCTTTGTGATGATGTGTGTGCTGAGCTTTCGGCTGACTGCCGTGATTTTGGTCTTTTTGGCATTTATGCTTTTGATTATCAAGGCATTCGGCAAGCGAAGTTCCAAATATTTCCGCCGCCAGCAAAAAGCCTTGGGCGAGGCGAACGGATTTATCGAGGAGACCATCGAGGGCCAAAAGGTTGTGAAGATATTCAACCACGAACGGCAGGTTATAGACGAATTCGGAACGCTCAATGATGAATTGCAACATTCCGCGACACAGGCGAACACCTACGCCAGCGCCCTCGGCCCGATTATGGGCAACTACGGGCATTTGATTTACGCGGTGATTGCCGCAGTCGGCGGCGCGTTCGTCATTGGAGAGACGATGACGGTCGGTACGGTGCTGTCGTTTTTGCAGTATACGCGTTCGTTTACACAGCCGATTTCCAACCTGTCTCAGCAGTTCAACAATATTCTGTCGGCTTTGGCAGGTGCAGAACGGATTTTTGATGTGATTGACCAAAAAGCGGAAGCCGATGAGGGCTATGTGACGCTGGTCAATGCTAAAATCGATAAGGACGGAAAGCTGACCGAATGCCCCGAGCACACAGGAATTTGGGCGTGGAAGCATACGCATACCGCAGACGGCTCGGTGACCTACAAGAGATTAGAGGGCGATGTGCAGTTTGAGGATGTTACATTCAGCTATGACGGCAAAAAGACGGTTCTGCACGATGTTTCGCTGTATGCAAAGCCCGGACAAAAAATTGCCTTTGTCGGCTCGACGGGCGCAGGCAAAACCACGATTACCAATTTGCTCAATCGCTTTTATGAAATCCAATCGGGCAAAATCCGCTATGACGGCATCAATATTCAAAAAATCAAAAAAGCGGATTTGCGCCGTTCTCTCGCAATGGTTTTGCAGGATACCCACCTGTTTACGGGTACGGTCGAGGACAATATTCGCTACGGCAATTTGGACGCCACGCACGAGCAGGTGGTCGAAGCGGCAAAGCTTGCCAATGCGCACGAATTTATCATTCGTCTGCCGAATGGCTACGATACGGTGATTACGGGCGACGGCGCGAATTTAAGCCAAGGCCAGCGCCAGCTGCTCGCCATAGCGCGTGCCGCAGTTGCAGACCCGCCCGTGCTGATTTTGGACGAAGCGACCAGCTCTGTCGATACGCGCACCGAGCATTTGATTGAACAGGGAATGGATAAGCTGATGCAGGGCAGAACGACCTTTGTCATTGCTCACCGCCTGTCCACCGTACGCAATGCGAACGCGATTATGGTGCTTGAGCACGGCAAAATCATTGAGCGCGGCAATCACGACGAATTGCTTGCGCAAAAGGGCAAATATTATCAACTGTATACCGGGCAGTTTGAACTGTCATAAAAAACAAAAGCCGAAAAAGAGACGGGCGGGGATTTTCCCCGCCCGTTGATTTTAATGTGTTTTGCCCTGCCATACCTTTTACCATACGGTATGTCCAAAAAGTTGGACTTTGCGAAAAAGGTGTCATTGTATCTCAAAGCAAATTATGCTACTATGCAAATTGTAATCGAACATTTGTTCTGTTTTATGCTGTGAAAGCGAGGTGCACAATGACACTGTCCGAATTATCCCGCGAATATCGTGCAGAAGAGGTCAAGCTGACCGGACAAATCGACCGTTTCCTGCCTGTGGCGAAGTCCTTGACGGGTGACAGCCGCCGCGAGGCGTACCGCCGGCTTGCCTGCCTTTACGAAATGCGCCGCGAAGTGCGTTTGACGGCGCAAACCTTGGAAAATTACTATCAAAACAAAGCCGAGCACCGTGTTTACCATAAAAATGGACAATATTTTTCGGGAAAGATGTAACAGTTTGTAAAATTTCCTATTGATAAATCCTTGTCAAAATTGTATAATAACTCCTGTATGGTTAAGATAAGGAATTCGGTTCCTTGTTTTAAGAAAGGAGTTTAAAACATTATGAACTATTCCCATGAAGTTGAAAAAATGTGTTGCGTCGCCAAAGGGCCGCATCACGGTCCCGCGCCCATCCCCGAGGAGGGCAAATGGGTAAAGGCTTACGAGATTAAAGATATCTCAGGCTTTTCACACGGTGTCGGCTGGTGCGCACCGCAGCAGGGTACCTGCAAGCTGTCTTTGAATGTCAAGAACGGTATTGTCGAAGAAGCGTTGGTGGAAACCATCGGTTGCTCGGGTATGACGCACTCCGCGGCTATGGCGGCGGAGGTTCTCCCCGGCAAAACCCTGCTTGAATGCTTGAACACAGACTTGGTTTGCGACGCAATCAACGTTGCAATGCGTGAAATCTTCCTGCAGTTTGTCTACGGCAGAACCCAGTCCGCATTCTCTGAGGACGGTTTGGTTGTCGGCGCAGGGCTTGAGGACCTCGGCAAAGGGCTTCGCTCGCAGGTCGGCACAATGTTCTCGACCAAAGCAAAGGGCGTTCGCTATATGGAAATGGCGGAAGGCTATGTCACCAGAATGGCGCTCGACGAAAACAACGAAGTTATCGGCTACGAGTTCATCAAGGTCGGCAAGATGCTCGAGGATATCCGTCACGGCGTGTCCGCAGACGAAGCACTCAAAAAGAATACGGGTTCATACGGTCGTTTTGCAAATGCTGCAAAATATATCGACCCTCGTGAAGAATAAGGAGGGGCAATACAATGGCTAACGATGTAATGTTTGAAGGTAAAGAAAGAAGAATGGCGAAAATCGAGAAATGCCTTGCCGAAAACGGCATTGCAAGTCTGGAAGAAGCCAAAGCCCTTTGCGAAGAAAAGGGTATTGATGTGGAAGCAATCGTCAAAGGCGTGCAGCCCATCGCATTTGAAAACGCGGTTTGGGCTTACACCCTCGGCGTGGCGCTCGCCATTCAAGGCGGCGTGAAAAGCGCGTCCGAAGCGGCCGCCGTCATCGGTCAAGGCTTGCAGGCCTTCTGTGTGCCCGGCTCCGTTGCCGAGCAGAGAAGCGTGGGCCTCGGTCACGGCAATCTCGGTGCAATGCTTCTCAATGAAAACACCAAATGCTTTGCATTCCTTGCCGGTCACGAATCCTTCGCGGCGGCAGAGGGCGCAATCGGCATTGCGAAAACCGCAAACAAAGTCCGCAAAGAGCCCCTGCGCGTGATTTTGAACGGCTTGGGCAAAGACGCGGCAATGATTATTTCGCGCATCAACGGCTTCACCTATGTGAAAACCGATTATGATTTCTACACCGGCGAACTGACCGTGGAAAGCGAAACCGCTTACTCCGACGGCGAGCGCGCGGCAGTCAAATGCTACGGTGCAAACGATGTGCTTGAAGGCGTTGCGATTATGAAGAAAGAGGGCGTGGATGTTTCCATCACCGGTAACTCCACCAACCCCACTCGCTTCCAGCACTTGGTTGCAGGCACTTATAAAAAATGGGCGATGGAAAACGGCGTGAAATACTTCTCCGTGGCTTCGGGCGGCGGCACAGGCCGTACACTGCACCCCGACAATGTCGCGGCAGGCCCTGCTTCTTACGGTCTGACAGACTCTATGGGCAGAATGCACGGTGACGCGCAGTTTGCAGGCTCTTCGTCCGTTCCGGCGCATGTCGAAATGATGGGCTTAATCGGTATGGGTAACAACCCGATGGTCGGTGCAACCGTTGCCTGCGCAGTGGCTGTGGAAGAAGCGATGAAATAATCTGTTCCGCTTCGGACAGGCTGTGCAAATTACAGCAAAATCAATTTCCCGCCGCAGAGTTAATCTCTGCGGCGGGTTTTCTGTGTGGTAAGGCGTGTCACGCGGCATTTGACGGAATATGCCCGTTTCCTACGGTCTGGACGCCGGATGCTGGAAAGGTACGCGTTTTGCCGAAATTTTCCGTTGAAAAACCTGCGCGCTTATGGTACAATACAAATATATATGCTGACGCAGTGTTTATTTTTTCGGTGCGTCCGCACGAAACTGGAACGAAAGGACCGATACCGGGCACAAAATGCGACGCACGCCTTTTGTGCACTGTCTGTATCGCGGGCAATGAAAATGGACGGTAAAAAAATGAACGGAAACAAAAAAATCATCTTGCTTTCGCTTCTCCTGCTTGTTGCCGTATTCGCGGCGCTTTCCGCCTGCAAGGGCGACAAATCGGGCGGCGGGGAGACGGTTGTTGTCACCGATGAAAACGGTGTGCCGATTACTGACGAAAACGGCGAGGCGATGACCGTCATTTTGGAAACCACCGTTGTCGAAGTCACCAACGCCAACGGCGAAAAGGTGTATGACGAAAACGGCAATGTGAAAACCTCGGTGGTCTATATTCCGCAGGAGGTCGGCGTGCCCGTCACCGATGAAAACGGCGTGCCCGTCACAGACAAAAACGGTGAGGTTTTAACCACGATGATTGTTGTGCCGCCGACAACGGGCGGTCCTGCAGTCACGGAAATTCCCGTGACCGACCAAAACGGCAACCCCATCACCGATGAAAACGGCGAAACCTTAACGCAGACGATTACTTATACCACCAATCCCGCCACGCCCGGCGGCAACAATGCCAACTGGGGCGCAACCTTCGGCGGAACGGGGAATGATAACTTTGTCGGCACGGCGGCAACCGCAGACGGCGGCTTTGTCGCGCTGATGCAATCCAACTCTAAGGACGGCAGTATGTCGGCGCTCGCAGGCAATTCCGCCACGCCCATTCCCGTTTTGATAAAATACAAGAAAAACGGTACGGTTGCGTGGCAAAAAGCCATTTCCTCCGACCGCGGCATCATCGTGACCGGTATTGCCGTAGATAAGGACGGCAATATCGCGGTGTGCGGCTATACGAAATCAAGCAATTTGGGCTTTACAAACGCGGGCGATTTTGACGCGGTGGTGTTTAAGTTTAACGACCGCGGCGATTTGCAGTGGACGCAGAGCTTCGGCGGCTCGCTGACGGACGGCTTTGAAGCGATTGCAGCTTCACCCGACGGCGGCTTTGCCGTAGTGGGCTATTCCAGCTCTTCGGACGGTACGGGCGCTTCGTTAGGGCTTTCCGGGCAGAACAGCGCTTCCGTCTTGGTAAAATATAATGCGGACGGCAGTTTGGCCTTTATGAAAGCGGTCGGGTCGACCGGCGATTCGCTGACCGGTGTGGATGTTGATGCGGGCGGCAATATTTATGCGGTTGGTTCGTTCTCCTCCGGCGCGCTGTTCCAAAGCTACGGCAAAGCAGATGCGTGTGTGCTGAAATATTCGCCGAGCGGTGAACGCCTTTGGTTCGCGCAGTACGGCGGCTCGGATATTGACAATTTCTCGGCAGTGGCGGCGTCCGGCGACGGCGGCTGTGTGATTGCGGGCCGTTCCAAATCCACGGACCATTCGCTCGACAGACTGTATAACCAAGGCGGATACGACGCAATTTTAGTCAAATTTGACGCCAACGGCGCAATGGCTTGGGAGCGTAATTTCTGCGGCTTCTTTGACGATGCCTTTACCGATATTGTGGCGACGGCGGACGGCTTTGCCGCAGTGGGGTATTCCAATTCCGCCAACCGCGATTTGCGCGCAGTCGGGAACCGCGGCGGCAGCGACGGGTTTGTAATCACCTTAAACAACAGCGGCAAAATCACTTCCGTACAAGGCTACGGCGGCAGTCGCGAAGATAAATTTAACAGTCTTTGCGTGACCACAGAAGGAAAAATCATTGCCTGTGGCTCTACGCTTTCTTCGGACGGTGACTTGGTCGGGTCTGCGGCAGTCAGTGACGGCGAAAAAACCGTCGGTATGATTGCAAGATTTTCATAATGTATTTGCACCGAAACCGTAAGGAAATAATTTAGGAAAAGAGCGAATCCATGGAAGAACAAACACAACCGGGATATTTACCCCTGCGCCACCGTATTTTATGGCTCGTTTTGCGCGCAGGGATTATGATTTGGGGCATTTACGGGCTGTTTCACGGCTCGACTGTCGAATTTTTGGAAGCGATTTTTGCAATCCTGTTTACCCATATGTGGGATTATTTTCAGGTGTTCGGCGGGAATTCCTTTATCACGCGCGTTGACTATATTTCGGGCACGATGCTCAATCTGTTCATTTTTATCGGCGTGGTCGTCGGGACAACCTTAAATAACCGCACAAGCTTTCACAGCTTCGATTTGGTAACGCACTGCTGTGCGGGATTTATTGCCGCGTGGTTCGGCTATGATTTTGCGGTGATTATGCAAGGGCGCTACGGGCGGCTGTCGCCGGCGTTGGCTTCTATGTTCTCTCTTTGCTTCTCTCTCGGGATTTCCGTTGCCTGGGAGATTTACGAATTTACGATGGACAGGCTTTACGGGTTGGCTCTGCAATGCTCAACGCCTATTTCGGAGTCGGGGCTTATCGACACAATGGTGGATTTCATTATTGCCGCGGTCGGGGCGCTTGCAGGGATGTTTACGGTTGCATTTTATCGAAACGGAAAATTCGGAAAACACAAAAAACAGATTCGCGCACGGATTTTGCGCGAGAAAAAGGATGCGGAACGAAAAGACCGCCTCTGGGAGGCCTATGTAAATGAGCAAGATTATCATTTCGACTGACAGTCCGGCAGATGTGCCGCCGGAAATTCGCGAAAGGTATGACATTCGCGTGATTCCGCTGCATATTTTACTGGACGGAAAATGCTATGAGGACGGGGTGAACATTACCACCTCGGACTTGATTGCATTTTACAAAGATACCGGAAAATTGCCGACGACCTCGGCGGTTTCGATTGCCGAATACACCGACTTTTTCAAGGAACTGACGGCGGACGGCAGTTCGGTGGTGCATTTGAGCTTTACCTCGAGGCTCTCCTCCACCCACCAAAACGCGGTGATTGCGGCGGAGGATTTCGACAATGTTTACATTGTGGACTCCAAGAGCTTAACCACGGGTATTACACTGCTGTGCATGAAAGCGGCGGAAATGGCGGCGGCGGGCTGTGACGCGCAAACCATCGCGCACGAAATGGAATACAAGCGGGAAAAAGTCGTCACGACCTTTGTTTTGGACAAGCTGGAATTTTTGTATAAAGGCGGACGCTGTTCGGGCGTGGCGGCGCTCGGCGCAAATGTGTTGGGGATTAAACCCTCGATTGTGATGCGCGACGGCGCGTTGGTGGTCGGCAAAAAATACCGCGGCAAAATCGAAAATTGTCAAATGCAGTATATCCGCGATTTGCTGGGCCAGTATGCAGGGCAAATGGATACCGACCGCGTGATTTTGTGTCATACCGAGGGCGTGTCCGACGCGCAGTTAAAGGCGTTGCAAAAAGAAATTCACAAAACCGTGAAGTTTAAAGAATATATTGTTTCAAGCGTGGGGTGCACGATTACCACGCATTGCGGTGAAAAAACCTTTTCGATGGAATTTATGCTGAAATGACGGGAGGCGACAGGCAGATGAAAAAAGCAATTTGTGTTATTCTTGCGGGTGTTCTCTGCCTGTGTTCGCTTTGCGCCTGCGCGGGCAGAGCATCTGTGACCGTCAACGGTACGCCCATCGGAGAAGGGATTACGGCATATTTTACCGACGCGGCAAGACAAGCGCTTCCCGATGCGGACGAAGAGGCGCAAACAGCAGAGGCGCACCGGCAAATTGCGGAATATGTCGCGATTAACTCGGCATTCTCGGAACGAAATCTCGCGTTAACCACCGCCGAAAAGGCGGAAGTTTCGCAGACGGTGAACAATCTTTGGCGCTTGTTCGGCACATATTACAGCAATTTGGGCGTTTCAAAGCAGGATTTGCTGTTGGTGGAAACCTCCAAAGCGTATCAAGATGCGCTAATGGCGGACTATTATGCGCCCGACGGCGACGAGCCCGTTTCGGAGGAAACCTTAAAAACCTATTTCAACGAAAATTATATTGCGTTTAAGTCCATCACGGGCTTTTTGACCACGGCGGACGACAGCGGCAATGCCGTCGCGTTGCCCGAAACGGAAAAACAGGCGTTGGTATCGTCCTTTGAGAAAACCGCAAATGCCATCAACGGCGGTTCATCGGTCGAGGAACAAGCGTCTGCAATGGAAAACACCACGGCGAACACCGAAACCGTGGTGGTGCACCGCGACAATCCGAATTATCCCGACGGGTTTTTCGAGCAGGTCGCCGCGATTGAAAACGGCAAAGCGCAATCGTTTGTCTTGGGTGAATATATCTTTTTGATACAGCGGGAGGATATTACGGATACCGACCGCAACCTGTTTGCGACCTACCGTACGGACTGTCTGCGCACCTTAAAAGGCGCGGCGTTTGAAACCGTGCTGGAGGCTTGGACGGCGGCGTACACCGTGACGGCATAAAAACACCTAATCAAGCACAGCGGCAGGCCGTTTCACCTGCCGCATTTTTTTGCCCATTCCGTCAACCGCAATCCATTGCCAATAGACAAAAGGAAAAACCGACCAGAGCAACCAACGGTTCGTTTTTGCATCTTGCGAAAGGGCGGAAACAATGGTATACTGATACAAACTATGAAAACAAAGGACGAGCAGAATGGAATTTTCCGCGAACTATAAAAAGAGACAGCCGCCCCGCCGCGGCGGAAAACGCAAAAAAAATCTAAAAAAACCAATTCTTATTGTTGTCGCTGTGTTGGCGGTTGTGGCGTTGATTATCGGCGGCGTGTTCTTATTTAAGCATTTCAAAACCGAATCTGCGTCAAGCGGCGGATTCGAAAAGGTCGGGGAGACCGTCAGCGAAACCGCCCCGCCGACAACCGAAGCGTCCACCGAAGCAGTAACGGAAATGGTCGGCGATGTCTCCATTACGCCTTGCGAAATGACGATGTATTCCACCGTCACCACACTCAATGTGCGCAGTATTCCCTCTGCCGACGGCAACAAGCTCGGTATGGTCGGGCAGGAAACGCCGCTTTCCGTCACGGGGCGTTGCTCGAACGGTTGGTACCGCATTTCGTATAACGGCGGCGTGGGCTATGTATCCGGTGAGTATGTTGCCGAAGCCGAGGGGCAGACGAAGCGCTCCGACGCGCCGTATTTGTTTAAGGTTAACCGCACGCAGAATATTGTGATTGCGTACGCCAAAGATGCGAATGGGGATTATACCGTGCCCGCCAAGGCAATGGTTTGCTCGGTCGGTGTGGACGGTAAAACGCCGACGGGCACATTCGTAACCCCCGGCACAAAATATGAATGGCGGTTGCTTTCGGGCAATGTTTACGGGCAGTACGCCACGCGGATTAACGGGCCGTATCTGTTCCACTCCGTGCCGTATTTCACCAAGGATAAAAGTGATTTGGAATATGAGGAATACAACAAATTGGGCGAGGCGGCATCGCTCGGCTGTATCCGCCTGAGCGTAGAGGACGCGAAGTGGGTGTACGAAAATTGCCCGGAGGGCACGACGGTTATTATTTACGACAGTGACGAAAAAGAGCCGCTTGAAAAACCGAAGCCAATCCGAATTGATGTGAACGATACCCGCCGCGGTTGGGACCCCACCGACCCGGACGCGAACAATCCGTGGAAACAGTAAAAGGGAACCCCTTTCCGAGATGGAAAGGGGTTTTGTGTACCGTGCTGATTTTGAAAAACCGTTTTCAGAGTAAAGCGGGGCAAAGCTACACGGGAAATCCGCGCAAAACGCTTTTCTTCGTAGAGGAAGGTGCGTTAGTTGCTTGACACTGCAAAATCCGGTTTGATTTCCAAAATCTCCCGCTGATTTTGCATTCTCTCTTTTCTTTTTGCGTAAAATTTGCTATACTGTACTTTACAATGGAAAATTATCGGAAATTCCGTTGCGAAGCAGACAAAAATGACCTTGCGGAGGTACAATATGCTTGAAATTTTAAAAGCGATTATTTTGGGGATTGTCGAGGGCGTGACCGAGTGGCTGCCCATAAGCAGTACGGGGCATATGATTTTGGTCGATGAATTTCTGCACCTGAATGTTTCCGAAGAATTTCGGAGTATGTTTTTGGTCGTGATTCAACTCGGCGCGATTTTGGCGGTTGTGGTGCTGTTTTGGAAACAACTGTGGCCGTTCGGTATACAAGACAAAAAACTGCTGATTAAAAAGCCGATTTTCACGATGTGGTTTAAGGTGTTGGTTTCCTGCATTCCCGCCGCTGTGGTAGGGCTTTTGTTCGATGAAAAATTAGAGGAACTGTTCTATAATTGGCAAACGGTTTCCGTGATGCTGATTTTGGTCGGCG
>JBJEPR010000094.1:0-4214 GCA_051881335.1 Candidatus Fimenecus sp.
CCGTCAACACAGAAATTACCGTCGTGGATAGGCTCGTTATGGTCTCCGCCGTAGGTCCATTTATATTTTGCGTTTTCATCGTAAACGCTGTGGTCTGCCCACTCCCAAATGCAACCGCCCATAAATTGCTCGGACGCGTAGAATAACTGCATATATTCTTCCAATCCACCGGGGCCGTTGCCCATAGCGTGCGCATATTCGCATTGGAAAAACGGCTTGCCTTTATACTTTTTACCCGCCGTGCCGTTTAAGATTTGCCGCATCAATTTCGGTCTGCCGTACATTCTGGAAACTACATCGTAAGCCCAGCGCTTACTGCGATTGACGCCCTCATAGTGCACGGGCACTTCGGGGTTTTCTTTGTGCAAAAAATCATAGCAAACATCTTGGCATTTGTAACCGCCCGACTCGTTTCCGAGGCTCCACATCGTCACACAAATATGGTTTTTGTCGCGCGCATACATACGCACAACGCGGTCCAGATAGTGCGACGCCCATTTTGGGTCGTTGCTCAGCCGCCCGGGGCGGTAAGTGCCCGGTACGGAATAAAAACCGTGGGTTTCAATATCCGCTTCATCTACGGTATAAAGACCGTACAGGTCGCACATGGTCAAAAAGACCGGGTCAGGCGGGTAGTGCGAGGTGCGCACGGCGTTGCAGTTGTATGCTTTCATCAACTGCACATCTTTTTCCAAATCGTCAAGGGAAACGGCATACCCCTTTGTCATATGCGTGTCGTGATGGTTGACGCCGAACAACTTTATAGGCTGCCCATTCAAGCGGAACACTTCACCGTCAATCTGCACATCTTTAAAGCCGATGTAGGTGCGTACCGCCTCTGCCTCTGTACCGTTTTCCGTCAGCGTAAGCAGAACTTCGTAAGTATTCGGGATTTCCGCCGACCACTCTTTCACCGAAAGCGCAGAAACGGTGGTTTCTGTCTGCGGCAAAAGGTCGGTTTCAAATAAAATACCGTCCGCATTTTTTGCGGCAATGTGCAGTTTCACACCGTCTGCAAATACACCGTCAACGCGAATATGCAAATCATATGTACCGTCTGCATTTTTCTGTGGGCGGAACAGAAAATCCGAAATGTAGCTTGCACCCTGAGAAGTAATATATACATCGCGGAAAATGCCGTTTTCGCGGAACATATCCTGACATTCAAGGTATGTGCCGTTGCTCCATTTGTAATTGACGGCGACAATTTCGTTTTCCCCGTCCGCTGCAAACGGTGTAATATCAAATTCCGCCGTGTTGTGTGAGCCCTCGGAATACCCCGCATATTTGCCGTTGATATAAAGTGCCAGTGCGCCCGCCACCCCTAAAAAGGTGATGACCTTGCGTGCACTTTTTTCTAAAACAACGGTTTTTCTGTAAATGCCGACAGCCACATCTTCGGGGATATGCGGCGGCTTTTTCGGAAACGGATACCGCGTGTTGATATAGGCAATTTGGTCGTAGCCCGTTCTCTGCCAAGTGGAAGGAACATTTACTTTGTCAAACTGTGCCGAAGCGGTGTCAAACGGTTCGGGGATTTTACTCAAACGGTCAAAATAGGCAAACTCCCATTCGCCGCTGAGCATAAACACGCGGTCGGAAGTATAGCGTTCGTTTTTATAATCACTTGCATTGACTTTTTCCACTGTGGAAAAGGGGATAAAGTAACTGCGTGCAGGCAGTTTGTTTTCCTCAAACACGCTGAAATCGGTATGTAAGTTGCGGTGAATAGAGTATTGCACAATAAGCCCTCACTTTTCTTTGTTTTCTATACAGTATCATACCAAAAATAGGTAAGCCTTGTCAATTTGAAACCGCAGATAAAAGGAAAATTTGAACAATTTATAAATGTAGCGCCGTATTTCTTGACGAAATGGCTCGGATTGCATATAATACTATATGTTTGTTGACCGAACGGTCAATAATAGTGTAATACGGTTACATAGCACAAGTCAAGTGCAGAAGGAAATTTTTCTGAAACGCAGGTGAATAAAATGCAAATCCTTCGGTGGCTTGCCGTACTCGCAATCGGCTTTATCATAGGAAAACTCTTTACCAAAATCAAACTGCCCGCCATTTTGGGGTGGTTGATTGCCGGTATGGTGTTCGGTCCGCACGCGATAGCCCTTTTGCCGCAAGCGCTATTAGACGCACAGTGGTATCAAATACTGATGCATATTGCGGAATGCTTTGTCGGTGTGATGATTGGTACGGAGCTGGTTTGGAAAAAGCTCAAACGCTCCGGCAAACAAATTATCGTAACAACCTTAACCCAGTCGCTCGGCACATTTTTTCTGGTGAGCCTTGTGTTCGGCATTTTTTTCTATTTTATGGATATCCCTTTGTATCTTGCGGTCATTTTCGGCGGCATTGCCTTGGCAACCGCGCCCGCGCCCGCCCTTTCCATTGTGCAGGAGTTTAAAACCGACGGTCCTGTTACAAGGACGCTGATTCCGATGGCGGCGCTCGATGATATGGTCGGCGTGGTGGTGTTTTTCACGGTCATTTCCGTGATTACCTCGTATCTTTCGGGCGGGGGTATGCCTGCCTATATGATTCCGCTGATTGTACTTTTGCCGCTTGTCATCGGGGCTGTGATTGGCGTGCCGGCGGGATTTTTACTCAAAAAAGACCACGGCAAAGCAGTAACGCTGTTGATTTTATGTGTCGGATTGGTTGCTGTCAGCGCATTGGGGATAGCGGTGAATACCTATGTAATGCCGTCTCCCGTTTTAAACTTTATGTTGATGGGTATGGCGTTTTCTGCCGCCTTTGCCAATATTGTTCCCGAAGACCGATTGGCGCAAATTTCTAAGGATTTCCACCCGCTTTTGAGCGTGGCAATCTTGCTTGCCATTATCAATCTCGGCGCGCCGCTTAATTATCGTTCCATTTTAGGCGCAGGACTGTTTACAGCCGTGTATATCCTTTCGCGCGCGGCGGGCAAATATTTCGGCGCGTATTTCGGCAGTGCCGTTACAAAAGCGCCGAAAACCGTCAAAAAGTATTTGGGGCTGACGCTGCTTCCCCATTCGGGCGTGTCTTTGGTGTTCACGGGCATTGCCGTATCCGCTTTGCAAGGCTCTGCACCTGAATGTGCCGAGATTGTGCAGGGTACGATTGCCGCCGCCGCCATTCTCAATGAAATTATCGCGGTTATCGTCGCCAAAAAGGGCTTTGAATGGGCAGGCGAGTGCAACGCCAAACAAGCATAATTCGGTTTTTAAAAAGATAACCCGCAGTCTCTTATAAAAACTGCGGGTTTTTGCTGTTATAAATTCTCAAATATGCGCCAAGAAACGACTTGTAGGTCTTTTTCTTTTGCCTTCTCTAAAAGGTATCCGCTTTTGAGAAGCTCAAATTCCCAAACGCGCTTTTGCCATTCGCGTTCGCCGTTCTCCAAAGGGTAGGCGGGGTGCAAAAACATTTCCGTTACGCCGTCTATGCAATTTTCCACCGCATCAAGATAATAGCGACGCAAGGCTTCGTAATCCCCGATTTTTTCTACGGAATACGGATTGGAAACCACATCGTCGGGCATTTTCACGCCTTGCTTTTCTCCGAGGCGTACCAAATGCTTTTGAAACGCGAGCACTGCGCGCGGGAGCTTGCGACCCAACTGCCGTTCTAAAAAATACGGCGTTTTCGGGAAACGGTAGGGGAGGTTGTGCCGACTGCAAAAGGCGTAGGCGTCACGGTAAAACCGCCGCCCGTTAATGCCGTACAGCGTCGCACAATGGTTGTCTGCGTGGTCAACCGCACAGCCGTTTTTTACGGCAAAATCGTATTGCGCCTCTAATTCGGCGGCAATGTCGCGGTGCGTTGCGTGCATGCTAAGCCCCGATTGGTTTGGGTACAGCCCCGTGCCGTCCGAAAGGGATTTCGCCCCGCTTACGCTCTGCCAGCGGTGCGCGGCGTTGTCGGAATTCACGGTCAAATGTATTCCGACTGTAATATTTTCCGCCGCCGCTAAGGTTGCCGCCTCGCTTGCGCTGTCCGCCACCGCCATAAAAGAGGTTGAGGTAATCAAGCCGTTTTTATATAACTCGGAAATCGCTTTTGTCTGTTCTTCGTTATAGCCGAAATCATCGGCGTTAATGATTAGGTATTTATTCTTGTTCATTTTTTTGTTCCTTGTTGTCTTCGTCCTTGAAATGCAGGAACAGCGAAATGATTGCCGCAATCAAAACTGCCGCACCCCACCATCTTTCCTG
>JBJEPR010000095.1:0-4183 GCA_051881335.1 Candidatus Fimenecus sp.
TGTGCGTGGCAGACGGGACTGTGTTTGCCGGCGGCGCGGCGGGTGTAACCGCTTTGCAGGCGGACACGGGCAAGGTGCTTTGGGAGAATCTCCGCAACAAAGGCGAGGCGTCGCCCGCGGAATTTATTGTCACGGGAAATAAGTTAATCGTCAGCTCGCACTGGGACGCGCTGGTTGCGTTGGATACCGCGACGGGCAAACAGCTTTGGGAGAACAAGGACAGCGATATTCGTTTCCGCAGTTCCACCCCCGTTGCGGTGGATGCAAATACCCTGTTGGTTGCCGACAGCGGCGCCGTTATGCTGGTGGACAGCAACACGGGGGAAATGATAAGCAAAACCGCATTGGAAAACTACAATTTCTCGTCGAGCGCACAGCCCGTTGTCAACGGCAACACGGCGTATATCGCTACGGCGAACAAAGGCGTTTTGGCGTTTGATTTGACCACGCACGAAATTCTGTGGGAAACACCTGTGGGGAATGCGCTGGTGGGCACCGCGCCGTATATCGGTAAGGCGCAAACGGTGGAAAGCACACTCGTTTTGGACGGCGACGCGTTGGTGTTCGGTGCTTCGGACGGCAACTTGTATCGGATTTCCGCTTCGGACGGTACGGTGTTGCAGACGGTCGCGGTCGGTGCGCCGATTTTCGGCAAAGCCGCCGTCGCGGACGGCGACTGGATTGTCGGCGATTTCGCCGGCAGAGTGTCACGGGTGCAGTTCTAAGGCGCGGTATGTGCCTTACGCACGAAATACATTGCGTGCGTAGGGGCGACGGTCAGTTGTTTTTGAAGATATTTATTGCGGGGCGCCGAGGTCGGCGCCCCCTAAAAATATAATTCTTACAAAAATATTAAATATTATAAAGTATATTGCATTGCAAGGTACTGTGTGCTATACTGTATACAGACCTCCCGAGAGCGGCAGTTTCGTTTTGCGGCACACCTTGCCGAAAGGCGGCGCGCGGGCGGCAATCTGAGCAGAAAGGAGCAGCGCCGTGAACACACAATTCAAAAAAGGCGTGTTGGAGCTTTGCGTTTTGTCCCTTTTAAAGCAAGGCGACAAATACGGCTATGAGCTTGCGGACTGCGTGGGCAGGGAAATCGATATTTCCGAGGGCTCTGTGTATCCGCTTTTAAAGCGTCTGCGCGCGGAAGGGTATTTTGAAGTGTATTTAAAGGAATCCTCCTCAGGGCCTGCGCGTAAATATTACCGTCTGACGCAAAAAGGTGCTGATATGCAGGCACATTTGGAGCGCGAATGGCGTGAATTCACCGACAGCGTATCCACAATTCTCGGAGGTGATGCAAAATGACAAAAAATGAATTTTTACAAGAGCTTTACAATCATCTTTCGCCGCTGACTTCGGCGGAGCGCGACGATATTATTGCAGATTTCGAAGAGCATTTCCAGGCGGGTGCGGAGCGCGGTAAATCGGAAGAGCAGATTTGTGCCGAACTCGGCAATCCCTATACCTGCGCGTTGCAGTATTTGCGTACAGCGCAAGGGGCACAATCGCAATCTGCGGCACAGCCGACCGCGCAAACGCCGCCGCAGCCGCAATACGGCGTACAGCCGCCGTACACAGCGGCGCCCCAGCCGGTGCGGCGTGTAAATCTGCCGTGGGCAATCGCGTTTTTCATCGCGGTGTTTTTGGCAATCGGTATTTATCCCGCAAGCGTGCTTTTGGTGCTGTCGCCGATTTTCATTTTGATTGCCACGGTGTTTTTGGCGGCAGTTGTGCCGAGCGGTACGATGGTCGGTTTGCTGATTTCGGTAGCGGTAATGCTGTGCGCCGCTGGGCTGCTCGGGCTTTTGGTGACGACTTGGTTTTTAAAGCTCAGTTACCGCCGTGCGGATTTTTAAGGGGGAAATACCAATGAAAAAAGCAATGATTGCCACTGCGGTGGTGCTCGTCCTCTCCTTCATTAGCACGGTTTGCTTCGGCGTAGCGCTCGGCTCGCAGGGCTTGCGCGCATTTTTCCGCGACGGCGGGGTGCTCGACGAGTGGACGGATACGGTGACGGACTGGAATGACATTTTGTTATATACCGACGAGACAGTCGATACCGACGACCGTGCAAACCTGTTCAGCAGTGAGAGCACAACGCTTGCGGCGGGCGATACGCTGACCGTTACGGCGAATTGCGGCAATATCCGCATTCAGCGCGGCGCGGGCGACAAGGTGGAAGCGGTGCTCGAGCAGTATTCCAACCGCGTAAATCCCACTCCGAAATACACGCTTTCCATTCTGAATGACAATGAAATCCAACTGTCCGCCGCGTCGGGGTTGGACGGTGTCGCGGCGGTTTTGACGGTGTATGTGCCGCAGTCGCTGGGGTCTCTTACGGTCGAAACCAAACTCGGCGAGGTTGAGATACGGGACATTGCGGCAGAGAATTTAAGCGTAACCGTTTCCACGGGCGATTTGGATTTGGAAAACTGCACGCTCAAAACGGCGAGCTTACGCGTGAATACAGGCGATATTGAGATCAAAAAGACCGTAACGGTTACCGAAACGCTGTCCGTAGACTGCGCCTGCGGCGATGTGGACATAGAAATCCCCGAAACTGCGCCGTTTACGATGCAGTATACCGTGCAGACAGGCAATGCCGAAATCGAAGCGGAAATCCCGAGCGAGCTTTTGCGTTCTGTCACGCGGAAAAATGCATCCTGTCAAGGGGCGCTCCAGCGTACAGACGCTGACGGCGCTACGGGCGCGCAATATGACATTTCCGTGGATTTGGGCAATTTGGAAATCGGCACGGGTACGGACTTTGACGACTGAACCCGTCATGTTAAAAGCATATACTATATATAAAAAGGAGATTTTACAATGAAAAAGAAATTGTACAGAAGCAAAACCGATAAAATGCTGTGCGGCGTGCTCGGCGGGCTTGCCGAGTATTTGGATGTGGACGCTACGCTGATTCGCATTCTTTATGCGGCGCTGGCCGTTTTTTCGGCAGGCTTCCCGGGGATTGTGCTGTATATCATCTGCGCGATTGTCATTCCCCAAGCCCCGTTTGATGTGCAACAGTAATTCATCAAGAACAAAAGCGACATCCGCAGTTTTTTCTGCGGATGTTTCTTTTTCGCCTATCTTTGGCGTTTTCAGCAGGAAATAAACGGAAAATCGTTTTTTTCAACAGCACGATTTGACAGAAGCCGCACAACACCTTCGCTATAATGAAAACTGCCTTGAAAAGCTCGGTTTCGGTTTCGGGACAGGCTTTTAATTTCCGGCGACAGGCGAGGGATTATTTTGACATCTTTTGAAACCGCAGAAAAGATGCGTGTGAAGCAATTTACGGACGGACAAGCCTTTCTGCCCGAGGGCGTGCGCCGCATACTACGGCAAATGCTGTCCTTCCTCGGCGGACTGCTGTTGTCCTCATTACAACTGACGGCGAGTATTTCCCCGTTTGGGATTTGCTTTTTGGCGGCCGTGCCCACGCGCTATATTTTCGCGGCGGGTACAGGTGCGGCGGCAGGCTATCTTTTAACGCTCGACAGCGTTTCGGCCCTGCGGAATGTCGCGGCGTTGATTTCTGTGGCTGTGCTGTCACGGCTGATGTGTGAATTTGAGCGCGTGCGCCGCATACGCCTTTTGCCGTCCTGCATTGCGGCAACGGTGGTGTTGCTGACGGGTGCGGCGGTGCTTGCGGCAGATGGCTTTTCACTTTCTTCAACGGCATTACTGTTAGGCGAAACGGCGCTTGCCTTTGTGCTGACCTATTTTTTTGCACAGGCGCTCGACGCCGTACGCGGCGCGCTTTCGTCGGACAAGCCAACCCTGCAAACTCTGCCCGGGATTTGCGTCACGGGATTTTTATTGCTGGCGTCCGTTTCGGATATTGCGCTTTTTCAAATTTCCCCCGCGCGCATTGCGGCAATGTACCTTTTATTTGCGATTTCGCGGTTGTATTGTGAAGCGGGCGGCGCGATTGCAGGTCTTGCCGCGGCAGGCGCGTTTTTGTTGGACGCTTCGGTCGGCGCGGGTGCGGTAAGCTACGCCGCGGCAGGCTTTGCGGCAGGGATTTGCGCCCATACCAAACGCGGCTTCGGCGTGGGTTTTGCTTTGGCGGCGATGGGCGCAGTTTTGCTGTTCACGGGTACGGACTTGTCCGCCGCATATCTGTTTGCAGAAGCCGCAGTAGCCGCAGTTTTGTTTTTATGCACAC
>JBJEPR010000096.1:0-18929 GCA_051881335.1 Candidatus Fimenecus sp.
AATCAGCACACACGGCACGCCGTACTTTGCGGCGTGTGTTGCCACGCGCGCTGGGAGTTTTCCAAATGCAGTTTGTCTGTCTGTGCGCCCCTCGCCCGTCAAGACCAAATCCGCCGCCGCGATTTTTTGCTCCAAATCGGTCAAATCCGCCAGCATTTCAAATCCGCTTTGCACCGTGCCGCCGAACGCGGCAAACAGTCCGCCGCAAAGCCCGCCTGCCGCACCCATCGAGGGCAGATTTGCAATATCACGGTGAAAAGCGGTGTTGTACCGCGCCGCCAAATTGCGAAGTCCGCTGTCGAGTTCCTCAATTTCCGCTTCGGTTGCGCCTTTTTGGCGTGCGAACACAAATGCCGCGCCTTTGTCGCCGTAAAACGGATTTTGCACATCGCAGGCGTATGTAAATCGGATTTTGCCGTCAAAAAACGGATTTTTCGGCACTTCGATTGCCGCAACCTCTGCCATATTCGCCCCAATGGGCGGGAGTTCTTCGCCGTGCATATCCAAAAACCGCACACCGAGTGCCGAAAGTGCGCCCATGCCGCCGTCGGTGGTGGCACTGCCGCCCAACCCAATAATGATATGTTCAGCGCCCGCATTTACCGCGTGCAAAATCAGTTCGCCTGTACCGTAAGTCGAAGCGTTTTTTGTGTGTAGATAATTTTTATCTACCCCCTGTATGCCCGATGCCTGCGCCATTTCCACAAGGGCGGTTTTTCGGTCGGCAGAGAGAATATACTGTGCGGTTTTCGGCACGCCGTAGGCGCTTTGCACCTGTACGGAAATGCGCTTGCCGCCGGTTGCCGCCGCAAAGCAGTCCGCCGTACCCTCGCCGCCGTCGGCAAGCGGCACACACAGAATTTCGGCGTTCGCCTCTGCTTTTAAAATCCCATTTTGCAGTGCTTTACATACCGCCTCGGCGGGCAAACAATCCTTAAACGCATCGGGCGCAAGTACGATTTTCATTGAAAAACCTCAATTCGTTAAATACCCAAACACTTCTTTTAATGTATCCAGCGGCATTTGATTGTCGGCAATTTTTACGGCAATATGCTTTTTGCCGAAATCAGCAACCGAAACTCTGCCGCGCATTGCGCACGAAAGCGTAAGCACCATAGAAGTGTCCATTTCGTGTACATACAAAAGCACGCTTTGCCCCTTTTGTCCGATTTCATAAATGCCTTTTGCAGACGCGGTGTTACGCAAAAGGGAAATGTCAATCAAGCCCTCGACCGAACGCGGAATTTCACCGTAGCGGTCGCGCAGTTCGTCGCGCACATCTGCCGCGTCCTCGTGGTTTCGTATATCCGCAATGCGGCGGTACACCGAAAGACGCTGTCCGACCGTGTCAATATATTTCTCGGGAATGTGGGCGTCAATTTGCATATCGATTAAGCACTCTTTTTGCTGTAAGGGATTTTTCTCGCCCTTTTCCTCGCTGACTGCTTCGCCCAAAAGCTGTAAGTACATATCGTAGCCGACCGCTTCCATATGCCCGTGCTGCTGGGCGCCCAAAACATTGCCTGCACCGCGGATTTCAAGGTCTCGCATTGCAATTTTAAAGCCCGAGCCGAATTCGGTATATTCACGAATGGCTGACAATCGGCGGTTGGCGATTTCGGAAAGCTCCTTGCCGCGCGTAAAGGTGAAATATGCGCTCGCGCGTCTGGCACTTCTACCGACGCGCCCGCGGATTTGGTGGAGCTGAGCAAGCCCCAATTTGTCGGCATCTTCAATAATCAGCGTGTTGCAGTTGGGCACATCCACGCCCGTTTCGATAATCGTGGTGCAGACGAGAATGTCAATTTCGCCCTCCAACAGCCGCCGCCAAATATCGCCGAGTTCTTCCTCCGCCATTTTGCCGTGCGCCACGGCGACGCGCGCCTCGGGGAGCAGTTCGGCAATTTCAGCGGCGCGTTTGTCAATGGTCTCTACGCGGTTGTGCAAAAAATACACCTGCCCGCCGCGGCGTAATTCCTTTTCCATCGCCTGCAACAGCACGCCCATATCGTATTCCAAAACATAGGTCTGCACGGGGTAGCGGTCCTGCGGTGCTTCTTCAATCACCGACATATCGCGAATCCCCGTCATCGCCATATTGAGCGTGCGCGGAATGGGCGTTGCCGAAAGCGTTAAGACATCGACCGTCGGGAACAGTTCTTTGAGTTTTTCTTTTTGCGCCACGCCGAACCGCTGTTCTTCGTCCACAATCAAAAGTCCCAAATCTTTAAACTGCACATCTTTCGACACCAGACGGTGCGTGCCGACGAGAATATCGATATTCCCGCAACGCAAATCCTTTAAAATCTGCGCCTGCTGGCGCGGCGTACGAAAACGCGAAATCATCTCGGTATTCACGGGAAATCCCTCAAAGCGGTTTAAAATCGTGCGGTAGTGTTGGAGTGCCAAAATCGTGGTCGGCACCAAAATCGCACACTGCTTGCCGTCCGCCGCGCATTTGAATGCCGCACGCAGTGCCACTTCGGTTTTGCCGAAGCCCACATCACCGCAAAGCAGGCGGTCCATCGGGTAGGGCTTTTCCATATCGCCCTTGATTTCATCAATCGCGCGCAGTTGGTCGGCGGTTTCGTCATACGGAAAGCGGCGTTCAAAGTCGCTTTGCATATCAATATCGGGCGAAAATGCGTAGCCTGGTGTGTTTTGGCGCTTGGCGTAGAGCGCGATAAGCTGGTCTGCCATATCCTTGACTGCCGTGCGCACGCGCGAACGGGTTTTCTCCCACTCCTTGCCGCCGATGCGGTTGAGTTTCACCGTTCTGCCGCTTTCCTCGTGCGGACCGATGTACTTCGACACCAAATCGAGTTGTGTGACGGGCACATACAGCACATCGCTTTTGGCGTAACGGATTTTGATGTAGTCCTTGGTGATTTTGCCGACTTCTAATTTTTGGATGCCGTCGAACACGCCGATACCGTGCGCGGCGTGCACCACATAGTCGCCCTTGTGCAGTTCGTCCAGCGAATGTAAGCCCTGCCCCTGTTTAAAGGCGGCGTGGCGTTTGCGCTTCGCCTGCACGGCGGCGCGGGCATAAGTGTAGACATAGAATTTTTCGTGCGGATAGGAAAACCCGTAGGACAGCGTCCCCGGGAGCACCGTCACGCGCCCTTTCGGAAATTCGTTGGGCACAACGGGGAAATACAGCGCAGGCAGGTCTTCACTTTCCAAATCCTCCGCCAAGGTTTTTGCGGATTTTTCCGTGCCGCCGAACACCACCACCGTGGCATCCTTTTGCAAAATCGGCTGTAAATCCTCCAAAAGGACATCTAACTTGCCGTTCCAGCCGGGCAGCTGTGTTGCGGTAAAGGTAATCAGCTCTTTGACAGGCGTATCAAAACTGCCGCGCGCGAAATTGTCCATATACAAAGCGCCGTGCTGTTCATACGCACGGAACAACTCAGCAGAGGTTAGACAAAATTTATCTAACCCCTTGCAAAGCGTACCATCCTCCAACAATTCTTTGATTTCCTCATTTAAAAGCTTTTGGGATGCGGTGGCGCGCTCTTTGCAGTTTGCACTTTCGCAAACGCACAAAATTGTGTTATCGTCGACATAGTCAAAAATTGTCTGTTCTGTTTCGTAGGCAAGCGGCAGGTATTTGTCGGCAGAGTTAAACTTCACCCCGCTTTTTAAGCGGTCCATATCCGCAAACAGCGTTTCCCTTTGCTTGGCGGCGTATTTTCCTTTTAAAGTTTTGGCAAGCGCTTCGATTTTTTTCAACAGCACCGCATCACTCGGAAATAAAACTTCGGTTGAGGGCATCAGCGAGAATTCGCACAAGCGTTCGTGGCGGCGCTGACTTTGCAAATCGAAATAAGACATCGTTTCCACCGTATCGCCGAAAAATTCCAACCGAATGGGATTTTCTTCGCCCGTTGTGAACAAATCAAGTATGCCGCCGCGCAGGGAAAACTGTCCGACGCCCTCGACCATATCACAGCGCGTGTAGCCGTTTTCGAGGAGCGCCGTTACGAGGTCTTGTATTTTTATATCTTCCCCTGTTTTGAGGGTGACAGCGCGGCGGCGCAAATCTTCGGACGGCACGGTGCGCTGTACGGCGGCGGAAACCGAGCACGCCACCACCTGCACCGCACTCGACAAAAGCCCCGTGAGCGCCTGCAGGCGTTTTTGCTCGTACTCGTGGGAGCGGATTTCGGCGGCAGTATTGAAAATAAATTCGCGCTCCGGGTACAGTGCGGCAGAAAGCCCGAAAGTTTGCAAATCCGCCACGAGTTTTGTGGCGCTCGCCTCGTCGGGCAAAATGACAAGCGCTTTTTTCGACAGATTGCCGCAAAGCATATCAATCAGGTGTGTTTTATGAATCGGCGAAAGCCCCAAAACACCGAGCGGCAGGCGGCGTTTTTCAACGGCAGTCTGCAAACTGCGGTATTCCGAGGCGGTTTTCAGCGGTTCTCTGAATCCGGACATGGGTTGTTCTCCTGTGTAGTTAGATTTTATCTGTTTTGCTTTTTAAGATGATAAATTTTAATTTGTCATCCTGAGCGTAGCGAAGGATCTCAAACAGCACTAAATATAGAATGGGCAAAACGAGATTCTTCGCCTAACGGCTCAGAATGACAAACGCGCGTGCGAACACAGTTCGCCCTACAACTCGTAGGGAACAACCTTAGTGTTGTTCCGCGAAATCACATTGAAATTTACGGGCGGGTGTGGAAACCCGTCCCTACGATTGGTAGATAAATTAAGATTTAATATATTCATATAACATTATGTGACGACAACGGTATAAATCACGAATTATATCGATTCATCGCCTCGTCGATTTTGCCGTTGAGCATCAATTCGAGTGCGGCGCAGGCGTTTTCAAGCGCGGTTTTTAAAGGCGCTTCCTCGTCCTTTTTAAATTCCGACAACACCCAATCGGCAAGGTCATAGTCGGGATGCGGCTTTTTGCCCACACCGATTTTGATGCGCGGGAACGTATCGCTGTTCAGGTGGTAAATGATATTTTTAATCCCGTTATGCCCACCGTCCGTGCCCTTGCGGCGAATGCGGATTTTGCCGACATCAAGCGAAATATCATCAAACAGCACCACAATGCGCTCGGGCGGAATTTTATAAAACTGCGCCGCGTCACGCACCGCCTCACCGCTTAAATTCATAAAGGTTTGCGGCTTCATCACAAGGCAACGGTGTCCGCCGATTTCGGCGTCGCCGAGCAAAGATTTGAATTTTAACTTTTTCACGGTAAATCCGTGTTTTTCCGCCAGCATATCCACGCACAAAAAGCCCGAATTGTGACGGGTGTAGGCATACTTTTTATCGGGATTCCCAAGCCCTACCACGAGAAATTCAGGTGCGCCGACCGACGGGCTTTGCGTTTTTCTTCGGAATAACATACATTCTCCCTCGTTCGGTTTGTTTGATTTTCCAATCTATCATTACAAGAGAAATTCTTGTAAAATGCCGATTTTATTTTTTCGGTTCGCCGCGATGCAAACACCATTCGGGCTTATTGACCTGCCGCGCACGCGCAATCCCCAAGGCGTCCGCAGGGACATCTTCGGTAATGGTTGAGCCTGCCGCGGTATACGCGCCCTCACCCACGGTGACAGGTGCCACCAAATTGGTGTTGCAACCGATAAAGGCGTTATCTTTGATGGTTGTGCGGAACTTCGCCTGTCCCGTGTAGTTGACAGTAACCGTACCGCAACCGAAATTAACCTTTTTGCCGACATCGCTGTCGCCGACATAGGTTAAGTGCGACACCTTTGTGCCCGTGTCGATATTGGAATTTTTCACCTCGACAAAATTGCCGAGATGGACTTGTTCGCCGACCACGGAATTCGGACGAATGTGCACAAACGGTCCGATATTCGCGCCGTCTTTGACGGTGGACTGATAGCATTGCGTGCTGTTGAGCGTCACTTGGTTGCCGATTTTGCTGTTTTCGACCAATGTATTCGGCCCGAGTATGCAGTTTTCACCGATTGCGGTTTCCCCGCGCAAAATCGTACCCGGCAAAACGGTTGTGCCCGCGCCGATTTGCACGGTGCGGGCAATCATCACGCCGTCAAAGCAGGGAATTTCCACCCCCGCCGCCACAAAATGCTCTAAAATTTCGATGCGCTCTGCATTTTTTTGCCGCTGAGAAAGCACGCGCTCGTTTCCGTTATTTTCTTGTGCCATACCGATTCCTCCGCAATTTTTATCGAAATCAATTTTGCTTTTCTACAATTTTATATTCGTCATAGGGGTTAAAATACGGGCAGCTTTGCGTGTTGAATCTTAAAAAGTTCAGCATTTCGTCCTCGTCCAAGTCGATTTCGCAAACATACTGCTCCGCTTCCTCGTCGTAATCATAATATGCGCAAAAATCACAGCGCGAAGCGCTTTCTGCCATTATGAGCCGCCTTCTTTCGTTTCGTGATATTCCTCTTCGCTGTTGACCGCCCAAAGTGCGGATTTATCCGTATCATTTTCCAAAATGCACCGCACCGCCTCAAACGCCGTGAGCATAGAGTGGTCCATATTGTTATACCGATGCTGTCCGTTGCGGCCGATGCAGTATAAATTCGGAAAGCCGTTTAAAAAATCGACGACCTTCGGCAAATCGCTGTATGTATCAAAATATGCGGGATACGCCTTTTGGACGCGCTCGCAATGCGCATCTAAGGGCACGGCGTTCGTTGAAATAAGCCCTATCGCCTGCAAATCCCGTTTTGCCGCCTCTGCAAAGTCCGTGTCGGACCGCGCCCACAGCTCGTCGCCCTCGCGGCAGAAATATTCCGCCCCGATAAACACAGTATGCGCGCCGTCTTTTACCATATACGGCGACCAATTATTAAAAATCTGCACTCTGCCCAAACGCACCGCGCGGTCCTGCACATAAATCCAACAGTCGGGCAAAAGCGCGCCGTTCGCCTGTGTCTTTTGTAAATCCTGCTTTTGAAAGAGCAAACCGACCGTGACAAAATCGCGGTAGGGAAGCCCCGCCGCCGTTTTCTGTACCGCTTCGGGTACGGTATTTTCGGGGAAAGCGGCAATCAAATCACACAGCGGCATGGAGGACAGCACCGCGTCGCACGCATATACCTTTTTTTCGCCGTTTTCTTCGGCAGTTACACGCACAACACGCCCGTTTTCGGTTTGCACCGCGCACACGCGCGCGCCGAAATGCAGTTTGCCGCCGCGGCGCTGCAATTCTGATGCCGCAGTTTCCCACAACTGCCCGGGACCGTATTTTGGGTATTTGAACTGCTCGATAAGCGAGGTTTCTTGGCTCTTTTTGCCGCCGAGCGCGTTTTTAAGCACCTCTTTCACCGAAACGCCCTTGACACGCTGTGCGCCCCAGTCCGCAGAAATTTCCGCAGGAGTGCGCCCCCAAATCTTTGCCGTATAATCCGCAAAAAACATTTGGTATAAGGGCTTGCCGAAACGGTTGATATAAAAATTTTCCAGGGAAGTTTCTTCTTTTTTTCGGCAAACGGCGGCAAGGTAGCCGCACCCCGCCTTTACGGTAGGTACAAGCCCTAAATTACGAAAGGTCTGCGGTTTTAGGGTGATGGGATAGTCAAAAAATTTGCCGTTATAAAAGATACGGGACACGCGGTTTCGCAATAGCATTTCGTTTTCCCGTTCGGGCGGTGTTTCACCCTGCAACGGGCAAAGGCTTTCCCAAAAGGCATTGACGCGGTCGTTTTTCGAGAAAAATCGATGTCCGCCCATATCCATACGGTTACCGTTTATGTTTACGGTTTTGGAAATGCCGCCGACGGTGTCACTCTCCTCCAAAATCGTTACGCTGTATTTTTCGGGCGCAGTACGCAAAAGCTCCAGCCCCGCCGTCAAGCCCGCAGGGCCTGCGCCGACAATCACAATATTTTCCTTTTGCATCTCTTCGGTACTCAATTCGATTTCCCACTCCAAAAGATGTAGTCCGAAATTAAAAGTGCGCGGGTAAATGCGGCTTCCGCCCCGCCGATTTTTACAGGCGGCGCAATCAGAAAGTATTCCCCATTTTTGGTTTCGGATAAATTCAACCCTTCGAGCAGTACCACATCTTCTTGAAGAAATGCACGGTGTGCTTCGCCCGTACCGCTCGGCGGCTCGACGGTGAGCGCGTCCGTACCGACCAATTTACAGCCGTAATATGCCAATGCTTCGGCGGCGGAGGCGTGCACAAACGCGCGCCCGCCGGATTTAATCAACAACCGTTCCACCCCGCGCGGAAACGAATTTTCCACAAGTTCACCTGTGATAATGCCGGGGGACACCTCCAGCACGCGGCAAGGCCCGACGCAGGTTTCTAACGGCACTGCGGCAATGTCCGCCGCGCCGTCCAAAAAATGCAACGGCGCGTCGATATGCGTGCCGTTATGCAGTCCCGCATACAGTGCGTTCAAATTGTAATAATCGCCGTTTGCAAGGGTACAAATGGGGGTAAGCTCCGGCACGGGGTCACCCTCGTAAACTTCGGCAGTCAACAAATCATTGGAAATGTCGATAATTTTCATATGTACCCTCCTTTTATGTATATATTATCCGAGCAGCTCTGCACGCAGCGCTTGCAGTTGTACTTTATCAAACCCGTGTTCCGCCAACAGCGCGGGAAAATCGTGTTCACGGAAAAATTCCAACAGCGGCTCCATATTTTCGGGCGCGGAGGAAAGCAGCGGCAACAAATCCTGAAAATTCGGCAAGGTGTGCGCCATACGCTGTACGCCGCCGCGATTGTAAAGCTCAGACACCATATAGTCGGCAAGAATATCGGCGTCATACGCGCCCAAAAGATGTAAAATCGACGCCGCAAGCACGCCCGTGCGGTCCTTGCCTGCGGTGCAATGGAAAATCACCGCGCCGTTTTGCAAGCCGCTTACCACCGTGCAAAGCGCTTTCGCGAGCAGATACGGCGTTTTTGTGACCATATCGGTATAGCTTTCCGCCATACTGCGGCGAAACGACGCCATGGCGCCCTCGTCGAGATTTTGGAAATCCATATTTTCTTCTTGCAAGGGGCAATGCACCCACGCAACGCCGTCCGGCATACGGTCAGGCATCATTTCGGTTTCGGAGAGGCTTCGCAAATCCACCACGGTGCGCACACCGTCGTCAAAAAGCAGTTGCCATTCCGCTTCGGTCAGCGCGCAAAGCGCGTCGGCGCGGTACAGCTTTTGCCAGCGGACGGTTTTTCCGCTTTCCGTTACATAACCGCCCAAATCGCGCATATTAAACGCGTGCGGCAAAATCAATCGTTTTACACAGTCCATAATTCCCTCTTAATTTTCAATAAAATACTTTTCATACCACAAAATAAAGCAATAAATCGACCACACCTTTTTCATATTGTGCGCCGTGCCCGCCTTATGGTCATCGAGCAGTTTCATAATATATTTTTGGTTGAAAAATTGCTTTGCGGTATCGCTCAAAAATTTCTCTTTGACCTGACTGTAAAATTCGTCGCGTCTAAGCCAGTCATTGAGCGGCGTTAAAAAGCCCGTTTTTCGCATTTTCGCGGTTTTTTCGGGTAGTTGTTTCGCCGCCGCGCCGCGCAGTGCCAATTTGGTGGTTTCGCGGTTGACGCGATACTCTGACGGGATTTGCAACGCGAGTTTCAGCATTTCGCGGTCCAAAAACGGCACGCGCAACTCCAACGAATTCGCCATACTCATACGGTCGGCTTTGACCAGAATATCCTGCACAAGCCAAGTGCGAATATCGACATACTGCATTTTGGTGATGTCGTCCTCGGTTTTCACTTCGTCAAAATAGGGCTTTGTGTAGTAAGAGGGGTCTTTGGCGTCAATAGGAGTTGCCAAAATTTTATCCACATCGCTGTGGTTAAACACATAATTGTTGCGGATATAGCGTTCTTCAATCGGGTGACTGCCGCGCACCAAAAAGCGTTTGCCGTGGAAGTTCGGCATTTTGGACGCCAGCCCCGCCGCCGCCTTACGAATGCCGAGCGGCAGTTTCATATACTTTTCAAAATCGAGCGGCTCACGGTAATAGTGATACCCGCCGAACAGTTCGTCCGCGCCCTCGCCCGACAGCACCACCTTGACTTGCTCGCTTGCAAGGTTGGCAAGGAAGTACAGCGCGATGGCAGACGGATTCGGCAACGGTTCGTCCATATAATACTGCACCATAGGCGTGACGGCGAAGTATTCCTCGGCGGTGATTTTTTTGGTGTAATTGCGTACGCCCTCGGTTTTAGCGAATTCTTCGGCGGCGGAGAGTTCGGAATATTTTTCCTCTGCATAGCCGACGGAAAAGGTTTTCACATCGTTGCGTTTCGCCATTTCGTGCACCACATAACTCGAATCCACACCGCTTGACAGGAAACACCCGACCTCAACATCGGCAATGCCGTGTGCTTTGGTGGAGTCTTTAAAGGTTTCATCAATCAGCGTTTCCCAATCACGAAGGGTTTTGCTGTTGTCAATATCGTATTCGGGCGTAAAATACCGCGCGGTGGTAAATTGCCCGTTTTGCCATTCAAAATAGGCACCGGGTTCCATTTTATAAACATTTTTGAACATCGTTTCGGTGTTCGGAATGTACTCAAAGCAAAGGTATTCGGGTAGGCGGTCAATGTTCAATTCCTTTTTGAACAAGGGATTAGACAAAAAGGCTTTGATTTCCGAACCGAATAGGAAATTGCCCTCGTTTAAGTAATAGAAAAACGGCTTGATACCGAAAATATCGCGCGCGCCGAACAGTTTGCGCTGAACTTTATCCCAAATCACAAAGGCGAACATCCCGCGAAGCCGCATAAGCAAATCCTTGCCCCATTCCTCATAGCCGTGCAACAGCACTTCGGAATCGGTTTCGGTTTTGAAGGTGTGCCCTTTCAAAATCAATTCCTCGCGCAGGGGCTGATAGTTATAAATCTCGCCGTTAAAAACAAGCACTTTGGAGCCGTCCTCGTTTAAAATCGGCTGACTGCCGCCCGCAAGGTCAATAATACTCAGGCGCCGAAAGCCCAGCGACACGCCGCTGTCCACATAATAATCGTCTTGGTCGGGGCCGCGGTGGACAATTCTGTCCGCCATGGCTTTGATGATTTTTTGATTTTCGTTGGTATCCTCGGTGGCATTTACATAGCCGACAAATCCGCACATACTTCGTTTCCCTCGTTTGGTTTGGTTTTGATTTGAATGTTATTCTGCTGCTTTTAAGCGCTTGCCGCAAACCGAAATACTTGCACGCGCCAAGCACTCCATAGAGTCCACAATATCGTGCCGCGACAAATTGAAATCTTTTTTAATCACCGACAGTTCCGTACAGCCTAAAATTACCGCGTCACAGCCCATTTTTTTCAGTTCCCCGACAATCCGCAAAAACTCGCAGATGTCCACCTTCTCGCCCGCTTTGACTTCGTCATAAATAATATGCATCAGCGATTTTTGGTCTTCCTCGCTCGGCACGCGGAAGTCTAACCCGTGCTTTTCGATAATATTTTGATACGCGCCCGAAATGACCGTCCCCTCTGTGGCAAGAATGCCGAGACACTTTAAATTCGGCACGGTTTTTTCAGCGTAACAGACGGTTTCTTCCAAAATATTGATAATCGGCACGCGCACGCTTTTTTGAATTTCATCAAAGAAATAGTGCGCCGTGTTGCAGGGAATGACGATATAATCCGCACCGTCTTTTTCGAGTTTTTGCGCGTCCGCAATCATCACGGGCAGGGGATTTGGCTTTTTGTTATCCAAAATGTATTCGGTGCGGTCAGGGATAGACGCGTGATTTAAAATAATCATCGCGATATGCTCCTGGTCGGTTTTCGCGTCGGTCATTTTAATAACCAAATCCGCAAAATAGATGGTGGCAAGCGGACCGACACCGCCGAGCACCCCTAAAACCTTTTCCTCCATAAGCTTTGCCTTCCGTTAAAAATACTTGTAGAATTTACGATACTGATTGAAAAGCGCCGCGCGGGCATAGAAATTGTGTTTCACATTTTTATCTTCTTTATACAGCAACGGGAACGAAACCTTGCCCGCCTTAAAGAGGTCTTTTGCCTGCGCTTTCAAGTCCTCATCGGAAACATATTTCATAATTACACCCTTGGGCACAACGGTATACAGATTGATGTTGTCCGCCACGGTGTATTCGGGCAAATTGTGATAAATATAGTCGTCCACAATCCATTTTACGGCATTAAAGCCACTGCCCGTCACATAGAAGTTACTGCGGCCTAAACGCACATTGATTTCAAAGAATTTGTATTTGCCGTCGCGGCGGTCATATTTGATGTCGAAATTCGCAAAACCGACATAGCCGATATGTTCCAAAAACTTTGTCGCCGCCGCCACGATTTCGGGGTTGACCTCGTTGATAATCGCCACAGGGTTACCGATAGCCGACGGGGTGTGGTCCTCCAACAGCGTTCTCCCGAGAGATGCAAAGCGCACTTTGGAATTTTGGTCGCAATAGCAGGTCAGCACGCGCATATAGGTATCGTCCCCGGGGATTTTGTCCTGAATTAAGAATTTGTAGTCATAACTCGACTGTTCGAGATTTTGAAGCATTGCACGCAATTCTTCTTCGGTGTCGAAACTGAACACTTTCTTTTTCCCGGGGAATTTGGCGTAATGGTACATCGCGCTGTTGGCGGGTTTGGCAATGACGGGATAGTCGAAATCAAATTTCAGGTCATTTTCTTTGCCGCATTCATAGACATAGGTTTTCGGATAGTTAAGCCCCAACTCCTCGAAAATCTCATAGAATTTATCTTTGAGCACGATTTTATTGAGCAGTTCTTCGTCAATATAAGGCACAATATAATAGGGCTTTAAAATTTCCTTGCTCTCTATGAGCGCGCGGACATACCAATCCCCGCACCCCAATACAATCAGTTTCTTTTTGCCCGCAAATTCTTTGCCGACCTCCAAAAGCCGTTCTATGAGGACTTCCTTTTTTTCAAGCCCCGGGAATACGCGGTTTTCGATAATATCGGAATTGGCAATATACCCGCCCTTGGACATACTCAAGACCAGCGATTTAATATGGTATTCCTCGTGAAAACTGCGTGCCAAGGAATAAGCGGTAATATCCGCGCCCAAAATGACGGGCAAAAATTCGCGTTCTTCAAACTGCATAAAAACAACCTTCTTTACAAAGTTTCCGTTCGCCGTTTTCCGGCAAACAGGCAGACTTACAGAAATAGTATTTATCTTGTTATTATAAGATATTCGGCAATATATGTCAATGAAAAGCAACGGAAAAACCGAAAACAGGATACAACGCGCACAGTGTTTTCCAGGACTACGCTTTCCCTGCGCCCTACACACATATAAAAATGAAAAACCGCAAAAAAAGGATTGACAAAAGCTGACTTTGTTTGTATAATAATCTCTGCCGCTGAAAAGCGCTTATGCTGCTATGGCTCAGGTGGTAGAGCACATCCTTGGTAAGGATGAGGTCAGCAGTTCGAATCTGCTTAGCAGCTCCACGAAAACACCGCTGAAACCCTTGATTTTACGGGCTTCAGCGGTGTTTTTATTTGCTTTCGATGATGGCGTGTTAAAAGGCGCTTTGTCCTTTTGCCAAGATGTTAACAAGTGCGTGCATTTCCTGTTTGGACTGCACGGCGTGTGTTTTTTCGAGTATCGCTTGTTTTTCAGTATCCGAAAGCGCCTCAAACGCCGCCATAGCGCGTTCGTTTTGGGCGAGCGCCATACCGAAGCCCAACGGCAGTTCTTTCTCCGACAATTCTATCACCTCAGAATAAGGGTTTGCAAAAATCCGGCAGAAATACAAAAAACAAAAAAGCCGTTTATCTGTGCGGCACAGACTTTACGGCAACCCATCATACACAATATCGAGAAAATGGCACGGTTCTATCTGCGCCTGCGTGCACATTCGACAGAGGCGTTCGGTAAAAGCTACATCCACGGAAACATCGTGAAACCGCATAATCGGCACGGTGCGTTGACGCGTGTGCCCGACACATTGCACGGCATAGGTTTGGAATGCCGTGCCGTCCGCAAGCACACCGGTTTCCGGAATACATAAATATTCAAACCGCATACAAATCCCTTCCATAATATTATCCTGTTCTTTGGTAGGACGACCTTTAAAAAAATCGCCGAAGCAAAATCTTCCGCAGTATAGTATAAAGAAAATCGACTGAACAGGAAGTATAGTTCAGCTTTCCAAAAATGGTGATAAAATAGAGCAAAAACGCAAATTTCCATCTATCTGTAAAGGCGGAACACGCAACAAAAACTCCCCCCTGTGCTTTGTGCACACAGGGGGGAGTTTTGCAATCGTATTCCAATTTTATGCGGCTTCTTGTGCAGTTTCCGAGACAGCGTCGGATTCCGCAGTCGGCGTTTGCGCTTCTGTCGGCTGTGCAAAGGTAAATGCCTCTGCATTGGCAGACATTTCCGGCAGATTTTCCAACGCCGCAGAAAGCTGTTCACCCTTTTCGCTTGCACCGGCGCTGTCGCCCAAAGCACCGATTACTTCGCCGATTTTGTCGGTAATGCCGCTGAGCGCATTTCCTGTATCGCCGGTGCCGTCGGAACCTGCCTGCTCAGTAATCCCGCTGACCGCTTCTTTTATTTGGTCGGCGCTGAAAGCAGTTTCCTCAACGGTTTCTACACCTGCATACACATTCAAAATCATTTGCGCATCGGTATTGCTGATTTTGCTGTTGCCGTCCATATCGGCGGCTTCCTTTGCCAGCGGTGAAAGTGTCACAAGCGAGTGCACATAACGCAAGGTGATGCGGGCGTCCACCAAATTGACTTTTCCGTCAAAATTCACATCGCCGCGCAACATTGCAAGGGGTGAAAGCACTTTTGTTTCCTCGTTATACAGCATAAACTGCGGGTAATCGGGATTGGAATTCACATCGACCTGTTCGTCGGTTGTCATCAACCACAAATAGAATTTACATTGATTTTGACTGTTATCAAAACCGACATGCTGCATATTTTTGATAAACCAGGTATTGTCGGGTAAAAAGCAAGTCGAAGCGTCAATCACGCGGTCGGCGGAAACATATTTGCCGTCCTTAACGGACGCGGGTAAGGTTTCACCGAGATTTGCGCAGGTAGCGTAGCCGCTGGTGTGTACGGTTTCAATGACCTGGTCACTCGTCTGTTTGGAAGTGGCGGCAACCGGTGCAATTTGGAAGTTATAGTTGGAAATAACCGCAACATTGACGCCTGCCGCTTTAGCCGCTTTCAGCGTGTTTTCTGCATTTGCCTGCACTTCGTGATAGGCGTCGATTTTTTCGGTCAGCGCTTGCTTTTGGGCATCGGTGGCATCCATACGCGCAAACATAAATTCCTTTGCCCCTTCGTAATCCTCGGCGGGTACAAACGACCACATACCCGGATTATACCCGAACGCAGGAATCAAACATTCGGTAAAAATGCGGTCCTGTTCGGCGGCATACAAGTCGTCAATCAATGCAATTACCTGCTTCACCATCCCCGTCGAGCCGAAAATGCGGCTTAAAGTATCCGTACCGACGGCCTGCGTGAGCATATTGTAAAGTCCGTCCTCATCAATTTGGACGCCGCCTTGGAACAACGCGCCGACATAAGAAAGCCCGGTAAATGCCGATGAAATCATCGTCACATTGGAGACATCGTCCGTACCGTATTTGGCGAGATAGGCAGACACCATTACGCCGCCCATACTGATGCCTGCAATAGAGACCTTGTCGCAGTTCTGCACTTCTTTAATGTGCTGTACCCAATCGTTGAGTTCGTCCGCAATATCCATCGGATTTAAACGCCAGTCTAAGCCGTAAACATAGACCTTATCCGCACCGACAGCGTCCACTGCACCGTATAAAATATCTTTATCAAACGCATCGGACTGCCCGACGGCTTCCACGCCGTAGGTTGCAACCGATTCGGGGTATTGGTATTTGAGCTGTACCTCCGGATGCTTTACGGTCCCGTCCGGGTTGCAGGCGATTTCGTCAAACATCGTATTGATGATGGGCAACGCCTCATCGCAGAACGCATCATAATCCGCCTGCGTGCGAGCGCTGGCAAGCAGAGTTAACAGCGACGGCGCCACTGACGCAACCGTGCTTACAATTTTTTCGGTATTGTGCGGAAAAACAGCTTCTCCGGTTTCAGTGTTTTGCAAAACATATTCCGTAAAACCCGAAACAATTAGAATGGGATTTGCGTCGGCACTGTCCGCTGCCGCAAGGGACGGAACAACCGTCAGCACGGCAAGTGTGAGCACCAACAGCACACTGAGCAACCGTTTCCAAATGTGTTTTTGCATTTTCAAATTCCTCCCCCCGCAAGGTATGCAGTGCCGAATACATTTCGAGCTGAAAACCGTTCTGATTCGGCAACTGACCTAAAACGGAAATATAGATACACAGTAATACTATCACATTCCACAAAAAAATGCAATTCAAAACGCAAAAATTATTTCGAAAATACAGTTTCTATCTGTTTTTCACAACCGTCGGGCGAGTATTGCCAACGGTCTATATGGGAAATGTCGGGGTATGGGAAGGCGTAATTTACGGCTGCGGGCGGAAAACGGTCTACCAAAATCAGTTTGATTTTTAACCGTGCCGGATTGATGCTTTTGATAAACACGCTTGCCGTGTCGCCCGCCGCAACACCGGGCACATATTCCGTAAGCCCCGCAAGGTTCGGCGCCAATTCTACGAATATCCCGTATTTTTCCACGGAGCGCACCACACCGGACACGGTTTCGCCGGCGGAAAAGCGCGCGGCGTTTTCTGCCCAAGTTCCGAGCAGTTCCTTGTGTGACAGAGTAATACGGCCAGCTTCATCAACACTTTTGAGTACTGCACGAATTTGCTGTCCGACAAAAAAGCGGGCAGAGGGATGCGGAATACGCGAAACGGAAATGCTGTCAATCGGCAAAAGCGCGGGCAGCCCCGCCCCGACATCGCAAAACGCGCCGAACGGTTCTAAGCGCGTGATAACAGCGTCAATCACATCGCCCGGGCGCAGTTTTTGAAGATATTGTTTTCGGCATTCCGCCTGCACGGCACGGCGGCTGAGCACGGCGGTACGATTGCCGTTTTCATCGTCGTGAAAGCTGAGGATTTTAAAGCACACCGGTTTGTTGACGCGTGAAATCACGGCAATATCCCGTACCGCCCCCTCGGCAATACCCAACGCACATTCTTCCCGCGGCATAAAACCGTCGATACCCCCTAAATCAATATGTAAGTTGTGGTCGCGGTCACAGCGTACGGCGCGCGCCTCTAGCACGGTGTCCGCATAGAAGGCTTCCCGCAGTCGCGAAAAGCTGGATATATTTTGTTGATTTTCCGCATTCACAAACAGTATACCCTCCGGCAAATAGGTTTTCATACAGCTCACCCGTTATCTTTTGAATTTTACAGTCTTTTCATATATATGCGCCTGTGCTGTAAAATAGAAACGGGTTTTGCGTATATTGCGATTTCTGCTAAGCCTTATCTTTTCTAAATTTTTATACTCATTTAACTAAGTATATATTTATTTAAATGAATTGCCAATTGAATATACCTCTAATAAAATGAATAAAAGAGGTGTAGAGTAACAGTATGATTTACTTGACATTGGATAAAGCACTGGAAAAATACGGGCTTTCGAGATATGCGTTGGCGAAAAAAACGGGGATACAATATCAAATCATAGATAATTATTATAAAAACAAAGTACAAAGATATGACAGTTATGTGCTCGACAGGATTTGTGAAGCATTAGGCTGTCCGATTTCAGATATTATCGAGTTTTTTTCTTACTGTTTTGTGTTGTGCGAACTCCAACGCAATATTCAATTCCCGAGCAGTTTTGCAATCTCGGTGGGTTTTAACACCTTACCTATAGAAATGACTTTTTCATTGACAACAAGCGCCGGCATACGCATAACGCCGTATTCCATAATTTTTTGCATATCGGTAATGTATTCGACTTCTGTGCCGATCCCCAATGCATTTACCGCCTGCTTTGTGTTTTCAAACAGTTCGCCGCAGGATTTGCACCCCGCGCCCAAAACCTTGATACTTGCAATCTTGCCTTGCACTTTTTCACAGCCGTTTTCGGGTTCTCCGCTTTGCGGTGTGTTGCAACAGCACGCAGGCGGTGCCTTTTTTTCTTCCTTTTTCTTGACGCGAACAAAAAATGCCATAATCCATTCCCTCCAAAGTTTTAAATGAGTATTGGTTGTATAAAGTTGAAAAAGTAGCCGACAAGGATAATGCCCACCGTGCAAATGGTAATGAAAATCCCGAGCAGTTTGGGCTTAACAGCCTTGCGAAGCAGTATCATTGACGGCAGTGAAAGCGTAGTAACAGCCATCATAAAGGAGAGCACCACACCGAGCAATGCACCTTTTGCGAGCAACGCTTCGGCAATGGGGATTGTGCCGAAAATATCGGCGTACATCGGCACGCCTGCAACGGTGGCAAGAATAACGCCCAAAGGATTGCTGTTGCCGAGTGCTTTCACAATAAAATTTTCGGGAATCCAGTTGTGAATCATTGCGCCGATACCCACGCCGATAAGCACATAGGGAAAAACCTTTTTTGCCGTAAACAGCACCTGCTCCCATGCGTATTGTAAACGGTCTTTGAAGTGCAATTCCTCTTGTGGCGCGTCAATAGAGTTACCGTTTCGTATAAATTCTTCCACCTGATTTTCAAGGTGGAGCTTTTCAATCAGCGTGCCGCCGAGCACGGCAATGACAAGGCCGAGCACAACATAGACCACCGCGACCTTCCACCCGAAAATGCTCATCAACAGGACAAGACTGCCGAGGTCTACCATCGGCGAGGAAATCAGAAACGAAAAGGTGACGCCGAGGGGTAACCCCGCGCTTGTAAATCCCATAAACAGCGGAATAGACGAGCAGGAGCAAAAGGGCGTGACGGTGCCCAAAAGTGTATAGTGTAATAACATAGTAAACAGGAGAGCAAGGACATAGTATACAGTTTT
>JBJEPR010000097.1:0-4128 GCA_051881335.1 Candidatus Fimenecus sp.
GCCCATAGCAACCGCAACATCTAAACCGCCTGCGCCCATCGCTAACATACCGATACCGCCGCCGGTGGGAGTATGGCTGTCCGACCCGATTAAGGTTTTACCGGGTTTGCCGAACCGCTCCAAATGCACTTGGTGGCAAATGCCGTTACCGGGGCGCGAAAAGCGAATGCCGCGCTTTTTTGCGACAGACTGAATAAAGCGGTGGTCATCGGCATTTTCAAAACCTGTTTGCAGAGTGTTGTGGTCAATATACGCCACGGAAAGCTCCGTGCGCACGCGCTCGACACCCATCGCTTCAAATTCCAAATATGCCATTGTGCCGGTTGCGTCCTGCGTCAGCGTTTGGTCGATTTTTAATCCGACTTCACTGCCGACCGTCATATCGCCGCTGCGTAGATGGCTTTTAATCAATTTTTGCGCAACTGTAAGTCCCATTTGCAAAAAATCTCCTAACTTATTTATTTTTTTAACAAACTTATAAAGGTATTTTAATACTGAAATACGCCTTTGTCAATGAATTATCAATGAATTTTTGAGAAACCGAAAAAACGACTGATTTCTCGAAAACAAATCAGTCGTTTTTGTTGATTATTTGCAATTTTCGACACAAATTTTATAGGCGATTTCTTCCAACTGTGCGATACTTTCCAACATACCGAGTTCCCGACGATACTGTGCCGCACCGCGAATACCTTTTGTGTACCAAGCAGCGTGTTTGCGTGCTTCCCGAATGCCTACACGCTCGCCTTTGTATTCGCAGAGCATTTGAATGTGTTTAAGCATAACGCGCATACGCTCGGAAACGGGCGGTTCGGGCAAAACCCTACCTTCGTTTAAATAGGCGTTAATTTGTTGAAACACCCACGGCCTGCCGAGTGCCCCTCTACCGACCATTAAAAAGTCGCAGTTGGTATCTTCCAGCATTTTTGCGGCAGAGATGCCGTCTGTAATGTCACCGTTTCCGATAACGGGTATAGAAACCGCTTGTTTGACTTCGGCAATGATTTTGTGATTGACAGGCGGCGCATACATTTGTTGCCGTGTTCTGCCGTGTACCGTGACCGCCGCCGCGCCTGCGTTTTCGGCGCGCTTTGCCATTTCAACGGCGTTTATGGTGTCAAAATCCCAACCCGCGCGAATTTTTACGGTGACGGGAATTTCTCCGCAAGCATTTTTAACCGCCGCTACGATTTGTTCGGCAAGTTCGGGATTACGCATTAATGACGCGCCGCCGCCGTTGCCCGCAATTTTCGGGGCAGGACAACCCATATTGATGTCAACAAACTGCGGTTGTACTTCTAAGACGGTCTTGACGCTCTCTGCCATAATTGCAGGGTCACTCCCGAATATCTGCACGCCCGCCGGGCGTTCTGCAACCGACAACTGCATTAACTGTTTGGATTTTCTGTCACCTAACGAAACGCCTTTCGAGCTAATCATTTCCGAAACAACATATGAAGCGCCGAACCCGACGCATAATTCCCGAAAAGCGCGGTCTGCGACACCCGCCATTGGGGCGAGCGAGGCGTGCCCGTTGATTTTTACACTTCCGATTTCCATATAAACTCCCTAAAATGAATTAAAAAGAGTATAGCACATTTTATTTTTTCGGGCAACTTGAAAATTATCGTGCATTTCGGGGAAAATTATGGTATAGTCTATCTATACATTGTTTTGTGGAGAATGACCTATGAAATTATTGGTTTTGGACGGCAACAGCATTTTAAACCGTGCTTTTTACGGCATCAAGCTTTTAACGACCAAAGACGGTCGCTATACCAACGCGATTTATGGCTTTATGAATATTTTAATGAAATTAGAGGAAGAAGTCGTCCCCGACGCAGTGGCGGTTACCTTTGATTTAAAAGCGCCGACCTTTCGGCACAAAATGTATGATGGATATAAGGCTAATCGCAAAGGTATGCCTGCCGAGCTCGCCGAGCAAATGCCGGTCTTAAAAGAACTGCTGACGGCTTTGGGGTATAAGATTGTCACCAAAGAGGGCTTTGAGGCAGATGATATTATCGGTACGCTTTCGGCGCACATCGGCGCAGATGACCATTGCTTTATTGCCACGGGCGACCGCGACAGCCTGCAGCTTGTGCGCGAGAATGTGCAAGTTTTGCTCGCTTCTACCAAAATGGGGCGTGCGGAAACCAATGTGTATGATATTGCGCGTATTCAAGCGGAATACGGCGTCACGCCGCGGCAGATGATTGATATAAAAGCGTTAATGGGCGACAGTTCAGACAATATTCCGGGCGTTGCGGGTATTGGTAAAAAAACCGCCGAGGATTTGGTGCAGCGCTTTGGCTCAATAGACCGAATTTATGCGGATATCGATACGATTGATATCAAACCCGGTGTGCGGCAAAAGCTGCTCTCTGACCGCGATATGGCGTATTTGAGTTACAAGCTTGGTACGATTGAATTGGATGCGCCCGTGGAAACCGACCCCGCGCATTATATAAAAGACGCGCCGAATGTGCAAGAGGCAACCGGCATTCTCGTCTCCCTTGAAATGTTTAAAATATTAGAAAAATTGAATTTACAAGGGGAAATTTTCGCGCAAGAAACCAAACAAGCTGAGCAGAAAAAACTGCCCGTCAAAACTGGTTTAGACGCGGCTTCAACCGTTTTGCAGAACGGTAAAGCATATTTTTATTGTGTCAACGAAAATACAGTGTATTTTCAGACAGAAGCCGATTTGATTATTGCAGATTTGTCTGACGAAACACAGAAAGCAGTCTTTCTTTCCCTCTTGGCAGACGAAACAGCCGAAAAATATGTCTATTCCGCAAAAGAGGTGTTCGCTTACGCACTGAAAAACGGTGTGACAGTAAAAAATATCAAAATGGATATCACGCTTGCGGCATATCTGTTGAATCCGTCCGCGAAGGATTACGATTTGCATCGGTTGTTGCAGGAGTATTGCCCTGTATCGAACGGTGCTGAAAGCGAGAAAGAACTGCTTTCCGACTGTGCAAATTTGCTGTCTCTTTGTGAAAAATTAACGGTTCGCTTAGAGCAAAACGAGCAGTTGCCGCTTTTGGAAACTATTGAAATCCCACTGGCCGAAGTGCTCGCTTCGATGGAGCAAATCGGCGTTTTGGTGGATAAATCAGGCATTGAACAGTTTAATGAAATGCTCACGGGGAAAATCGCTGAACTGCAAAGCCGCATTTATGAATTGGCGAGGGAGGAATTCAACATCAATTCCCCGAAACAGCTCGGTGAAATTTTATTTGTAAAACTGCAAATTCCCACCAAAAAGAAAACCAAAACGGGCTTTTCTACCAATGCCGAGGTTTTGGAAGGGCTTGCGGATGAATACGAAATTGTCCGTTGTATTCTCGATTACCGTACCTTAGCAAAGCTGAAATCCACATACTGCGAGGGGCTGTTAAAGGTTATCGCTGACGATGGGCGCATACATTCCTGTTTTAATCAAACCGAAACACGAACGGGGCGTATTTCCTCGACAGAGCCGAATTTGCAAAATATCCCCGTGCGGCAGGAATTGGGACGCGAAATGCGCAAATTTTTCAAAGCCGCAGACGGCAATTTGCTCGTGGACGCGGATTATTCGCAAATTGAATTGCGCGTGCTTGCCGACATCGCAAATGACCAAGCCATGATTGCGGCATTTAACGAGGATACAGATATTCATACCGTCACCGCGTCGCAGGTGTTCCATATGCCCGAAGAATTGGTTACGCCTCTAATGCGAAGCCGTGCAAAAGCGGTAAATTTCGGCATTGTGTACGGTATCGGGGCGTTTTCGTTGAGCAAGGACATCGGCGTAACCCGTGCCGAGGCAGACCGTTACATTAAAGATTATTTACACCTGTATGCAGGTGTTGACCGCTATATGAAAGAGGTTGTAGAGCAGGCAAAAAAAGACGGTTATGTGAAAACACAGTTTGCGCGCCGCCGTTATTTGCCGGAACTCGCGTCTTCAAACGGTATGCTCCGTTCCTTTGGAGAACGCGTTGCACGAAATATGCCGATACAGGGTACGGCGGCAGATATTATTAAAATCGCGATGATTCGCGTATACCGCCGTTTGCAAGAAGAGAATATGCAGGCGAAGCTAATTTTGCAGTTGCACGACGAATTGATTGTGGA
>JBJEPR010000098.1:0-18651 GCA_051881335.1 Candidatus Fimenecus sp.
GTCCATCATCAGGCTGTCCGGGGTCGGACTGTCTGCCGTAAACGCTTCTTTCGGAATGACCAAAAGCCCGTCCGCCGTGCCGTCGCCGATGGCGGCTGTGCCGCGCTCGTCGTCCAAATAATAGGAGGTCTCACCTACGCCGACAATGGTGAATTCGTCGTCTGCAAGGGTGTCGGAAATCTTCGCGTCCGTACCGGTTTTTAACCGAATGGTATCCCCGATTTGAAAACCCGATGCGTCCAAAAATTCGCGGTCGGCGATACATTCGTTGTATTTTTCGGGATACCGACCTTCCTTAACCTTCACCAGGCTTATCTGGTTGGTCAGCGAGGTCACCTTGGTCACCACAGTGTTGCTCTCGGTTTCACACAAAAAGTCGCCTGTATAAATCCCCTCTGCCGCCTGCACGCCGTCTAAACTCAACAGCGTGGCAACATCGTTATCCGTCATCCCGAGCGTACCGATGATGCGGATATCCGCCAAATTATCACTGTCAAAAGTCGCATCCGCCGAGGCAAGCATTGCGGGGCTTGCCGAACGAATACCGGAGAAAAACGCAACGCCGAGCGCCGAAATCAGCAAAATCGACAGAAATCGGCTGAAGCTGTGCTTGACTTCTCTGCGGAAGTCCTTTCTTAAACCTTTCGTCATAACCGATTTCCTTTACCACTCAATATATTCCACGGGGGTGGGACGCTTGTTCATTAAGATTTGGTCAATTTTGCCGTTTTTAACCTTGATGACCTTATCCGCCATAGGGGCTATGGCAAGGTTGTGGGTAATGACCACAATCGTCACGCCTTTTTCACGGCAGGTATCCTGCAACAGCTTTAAAATGGACTTACCTGTAATGTAATCGAGCGCGCCGGTCGGCTCATCGCACAAAAGCAGCTTCGGATTTTTGGCAAGCGCCCGCGCAATGGATACGCGCTGCTGTTCGCCGCCCGAAAGCTGTGCAGGAAAATTGTCCATTCGGTTGGAAAGCCCAACCTCCTGCAAAACCTCGTCCGCGTTCAACGGATTTTTGCAGATTTGCAGTGCGAGCTCCACATTTTCAAGCGCCGTCAGATTGCCGACGAGATTGTAAAACTGAAACACGAACCCGACATCGTCACGCCGATAGCCCGTGAGCGCTTTTTCATCGAATTTTGTAATATCTTCGTTATCCACAAAGATTTCACCGGAAGAAGCGGTATCCATACCGCCCAAAATATTGAGAATGGTGGTTTTGCCCGCGCCCGAAGGCCCGACCACAACCACAAATTCACCTTTTTCAATGCCGAACCCGACTTCGTCGAGCGCTTTAATTTCGACCTCGCCCATTTTATAGGTTTTGGTCACATTTTTCACTTCAATAAAAGACATATTGCGCCTCCCGTGTGCAGAGATATTAAAATTGTAGCACAGTTTTTCAGAAAATGCCATACCAAAACGGCGCGCTTTTGAAATTTTACATTCCGCATAAAAAAAGCACCGTCAAATCGGCAGTTTGACGGCGCTGTGCGGTCTGTTTTTAACAATATACGGGCTGTATCTGCCGCTCTTGCAGAGCGTTTTCGAGGGCATCGGGAATTTTCGTAAAATCCGCCACAACGGAATTCGGTTTGTTTTTTGTATCGTCTTGGCGCATCGGTACAAAATAGATGTGCTTGGCATTTTGCAACAGTCCTATGTTTTTTGCCGCCGTGCCGAGGGCGTCGTTGGTGGAAACCGCAATCAATACAGGGCGTTCGTTGCGCAAATGCGCCTTGCAGGCAAGCGTCACGGGCGTGTCGGTGATGCCGGTTGCCAGCTTCGCAAGCGTATTGCCCGTGGCAGGCGCGATAACCAGCGCATCCAGCAGTTTTTTCGGACCGATGGGCTCTGCGGCAAATACGGTATGAATAATCGGGTTGCCCGTTATTTGTTCTATTTTTTCGTTGAAATCCGCCGCTTTCCCGAAACGCGTATCGGTCGAATACGCCGTCTGCGATAAAATCGGCAGCACGCGATACCCTTTTTTTACCAAATTTTCCATTTCGGGGATTACCCTGTGAAAGGTGCAAAACGACCCGCACATGGCAAAGCCTACGGTAATTTGGGACATAAAAATCCCTCCCTTATTCTGAAATCAACTTGCATAGTTTTTCTCCGATAACCTCTGCCGCCGCCCGCGGGGTATATATCCCCGGCAGGGACTGCGCTTTGACCGCGGTTCGGGAAAGTGCCTTTGCCGCTTCAAAATCTACGCCGAACGGCGCGGACGCCACATCGACAATACACACCGTTTGTTTTGTGCGTGCCAGTTCCGTTTCTCGAAACAACGGCGCGGGCACGGTGTTGATGAGCACATCAAACGAGGACGCGTCCGCCAAAAGCGCCGCGAGCGGCAGTGCCGCACAGCCCATTGCTTCGGCATCTGCTAACGCCAGCGGATTTCGCGCCGCTACCGTCGGTACACAGCCCGCCGCAAGCAAAGCGCGCGCCGTCGCCTTGGCAACTCTGCCGAAGCCCGTGACGGCAATGCGCGGTTGCTTCGTAAGGTCTATTCCGTTTTCCGACAAAACCTGCAAAGTCCCCTCGGCTGTGAGCGCCGCATTTTTTACAATAACATCTTCATCGTAATACTCCACCGTCCGTATCCCCTTTCGGAGGCACAGTTCCGTCAAATTTTTCGGCATAAGGCCGCCGTAAATCGTATTTTCGGCGGCCGTCAGTTGTAAAAGGGTATCAAACGGCAGAGTAGAGTTTGTCAGCGGACATTGCACGCTGTTTCCGTCCTTTGTGACGGGCAGCGGCAAAATTATCGAAACATATTGCAACCCAAGTGCATATTTTAACGCCGTAAAATCAATCGGGGCATATACACCGAAGCAATATGTACTGTACTGTTTGGAAGTGAAAAATCGGTCTAAATACCGCGTGCGGTTGTCGCCGCCTATCAGCAAAACGGTTTGCAAGGCAAGTAGCCCCCTTTTTGATTTCTAAAATATAGTATGCTTTTCCCGAAATTCTTGTGATAAAATCGCTTTAAGGGGTTTAATTTTTTTCTGTTTTGCAATATAATAAAGTTGTATATGTTTTGTAAGGAAGGATTCTTGGTTATGCACGACATAGATACCCTGTTAAAACAGGTCAAACGCATTCATTTTATCGGTATCGGCGGCAGCGGTATGTGCCCGCTTGCGGAAATTCTGCACAGCGAGGGGTACGCGCTATCCGGCTCGGACAACAACGAAAGCGACACCCTCGCGCGCATTCGGGCGCTCGGCATTCCCGTCACGATGGGACAGCGCGCCGAAAATATCGAAGGCGCCGAAATGGTGGTCTACACCGCGGCGCTGTTGAAGGATAATCCCGAACTTGTCGCCGCGAAAGCAAGCGGTATTCCGACCTTTGAGCGCGCAAAACTGTTCGGTGCAATTTCGAGAATGTATCAAAACTGCATCGGTGTTTGCGGCACGCACGGTAAAACCACCGTCACCTCCATGACCACGCAAATCCTGTTGACAGCCGATTTAGACCCGTCGGCGGTCATCGGCGGGAAGCTGCCGCTGATCGGCGCAAACGGGCGCGTCGGCAAAAGTGAAAACTTTGTCTGCGAGGCGTGCGAATTTGTCGATACCTTCTTAGAGCTTTCCCCTGCCGTCGCGGTGATTTTGAATATTGACGAGGACCATCTCGACTACTTCAAAACTTTGGACAATTTGATTTTGAGCTTTCATAAGTTCGCCGCAATGGCGACAGACGCCGTGATTTACAACGGCGATGACGAAAACACATTAAAAGCGCTGAAAGGCATCGACGGCAAAACCGAAATCACCTTCGGCTTTGCGGCGAAAAACGACTACTCCCCCGCGAACATCACCGACATTCGCGGCGCGTATTACGCATTCGATGTGCTACACGAGGGCGAAGTCTTGGGGCATATTCAGTTAAAAGTGCCGGGGCGCCACAATATTCTCAACGCCTTGGCGGCGATTGCCGCAAGTATGCACGCGGCTGCTTCATTTGCCGACTGCAAAAAGGGATTAGAGGCTTTCGGCGGCGCGGGCAGACGGTTTGAAAACTTGGGCGAATACAAAGGCATCACCTTTGCCGACGATTACGCCCACCACCCCGCAGAATTGCGCGTTACCTTAGAAGCGGCAATGAAAATGGGGTACAACACCGTTTGGGCGGTATTCCAGCCGTTCACCTTTTCGCGCACCTATATGCTTATGGACGATTTTGCGGAAGTCTTACAAATTCCCGACCGCTGTGTCCTGACGGAAATTATGGGCTCGCGCGAGGTAAACACCTACAATGTATACACTTCTCAGCTTGCCGAAAAAATCCCCGGCTCGGTTTGGTTTAACACCTTTGACGAGGTTGCGGATTTCGTCCTGCAAAACGCAAAGGCCGGCGATTTGGTGCTGACCTTAGGGTGCGGCGACATCTACAAAGCCGCAAAAATTATGATTCATAGATTACAGCAAAACTAAATTTTCGGTCGTGATACAATGGAAAAGAAATATGATGTGTTGATTGTCGGCACGGGGCTCGGCGGGCTGTATACCGCGCTTTCGCTCCCCGAAAACCTGTCGGTTTTGATGCTCTCGAAAAAAGAGGATACGCTTTGCAACAGTTCCTTGGCGCAGGGCGGTGTTGCCGCCGTTTTGAGCTTTGAAAACGACAGCTTTGATTTGCATTTTGCCGACACAATGGTTGCCGGTCAGCAGGCAAACAATCCCGACGCAGTCAATGTGCTGGTGCACGAGGGTCCCGACGATGTGCGCAAAATTATGGGCTACGGCGTGGAATTTGACAAAAATCCCGACGGTAGCATTCAAAAAACGCTCGAGGGCGGGCATTGCCGCCGTCGCATTGTGCACCATAAAGACACCACGGGCGCGGAAATCGTGAACAAACTGCTCTTGGAAATCCACAAACACAAAAATATTACACAAGTACCAAACGCAATGGTCTATGCCCTAAAAAAAGTCAAAAGCGGCTTTTGCGCCGACATTTTACAAGACGGCGAGGCACATACGGTATTCTGCGACTACTGTGTTTTGGCGACAGGCGGTATCGGCAGGGTATACAAATACACCACCAACCCCGCCGTGGCGACGGGCGACGGCATTCGTTTGGCATATGAGCTCGGCGCGACCATTAACCATTTAAGCTATGTGCAGTTCCACCCCACCGCCTTTAACGGGGCGGACCGCGAGCAGTTTTTAATCAGCGAGGCGGTGCGCGGCGAGGGCGCATACTTATTAAACTGCAAAAAAGAGCGCTTTATGCACCGCTATGACCAGCGCTTGGAATTAGCCCCGCGTGATGTGGTTTCCAAATGCATCATTATGGAAAGCCGCAAAACGGGCAGCAACAATTTTTACTTAGACATTACCCACCGCGACCGCGACTATTTGTTAAACCGTTTCCCCGGCATTTACGAGGGATGCAAAAAACACGGGGTGGACATCACCACGGACTTAATCCCCGTTTTCCCCTGTCAGCACTATTTGATGGGCGGTATCGGCGTGGATTTGGACGCGCGGACAAGCATTGCGCGGCTGTATGCCGTCGGGGAATGTTCCTGCACGGGCGTGCACGGCAAAAACCGCTTGGCATCGAACTCGCTTTTGGAGGCGCTTGTGTTCGGCAGACGCGCGGCGGAGGATATTACCCGCTGTGTAAACGCAGGCTTTGCAAAAGCAACCGTTACCGACCACGAAACGGATATTACCGGCGCGCCATTGCCCCAAGGTTTACGCACGGAAATTCGCTCCATTATGCAACGCGCGTATTTCGTCATTCCCGACCCCGGCGCGGTACGCACGGGATTAAAGCGCGTAGACGCCATTCTCAAACGGTTACAAACCGGTAAATTTGCCATTACGCCCGACTACTGCGAGGCATTAAGCCTTGCAACGGTGGCGCATATCATACTCAAGGAGGTTGACGAAGGATGAACCTGCCGCAGTTTTATGTGGATGAAATCATTGTAAACGCACTCAAAGAAGATGTGAACTATGTAGATGTGGCTTCGGACTATTTAATTCCCGAAGACCAACGCGACGAAGCCTATTTTGTTGCGAAAGCAGACGGCGTACTGTGCGGGCTGTCGGTTGCCATGCGTGTATTCTCACTGCTCGACGATACCTTTGAAGCCAAAATTTATAAGCAGGACGGCGACAAAATCCAAAAGGGCGATTTGATTGCCGAATTTTCGGGCAAGACCGTATTGCTGTTGAAAGGCGAGCGCACGGCATTAAACCTGTTACAGCATATGTCGGGCATTGCGACGGCAACCGCCGCAGCGGTGGAACTTGTAAAAGGCACAAACGCGCAAATCACCGACACGCGCAAGACCTTACCCGGACTTCGCGCGTTGCAAAAATACGCCGTGACCTGCGGCGGCGGTAAAAACCACCGCTTTAATCTGTCGGACGGCGCGATGCTCAAAGACAACCACATCGACGCGGGCGGCGGGATTACAAATGCTGTAAATGCTTTGCGCCAAAAACTCGGACATATGGTGAAAATCGAAGTCGAAACCCGCGACCTTGCGGAAGTGCGCGAAGCGCTCGCGGCAGGGGCAGACATTATTATGCTTGACAATATGTCAAATGATATGATGCGCGAAGCCGTCAAAATGATTGACGGGCGCGCGAAAACCGAAGCTTCGGGCGGCATCACCTTGGAAACGATTGCAGAGGTTGCCAAAACGGGCGTGGATATTATTTCGCTCGGCGCGCTGACGCACTCCGTAAAAGCGTTTGATATTTCTATGAAAATGAAAAAGTAAAATACGCAAAGGAAACAGCCCCCAAACCGATTTTGCACGGTTTGGGGGCTGCTGTTTTTGTTCTCATTCTGCGGACATCATACGGATATAGCGCTTAAAGAATTTTAAGCCGTCCGCCATACAGGAAATCGGAATACGCTCGTCTGTACCGTGGGTGGTGAGCAACAACTTTGTATCCATTACAAACGGCGCAAAGCGGTAAATGTTGTCGCAGACCTCCTCGTAATGGTACGCGTCCGTGCCGCCCATCACAAGGTACGGTGCAACCAGCATATCGGGGTCTGTGCGGGTGCAGATTTCTTCCAAAATCTTGAAAGAACGGCTGTCGGTCGGCGAAACCTTGGACGCCTCTTTACCCTTTAAATACTCGACCTCAATCTCTTTGTTGCGCACGCACTTGCGGATATGCTCTTCAACATTTTTAATTGTCACACCGGGCATCATACGGAAATTCACGGTTACAGACGCTTTTTGCGGCAACACATTTGCCGCAGGACTGCCCTGGGCCATGGTAACGGCAGTTGTCGTATGAATTAAAGACGCCGCGGGCGGGATTTTTTTCATCACCGCGGTAATCAGCGGCTTCAACAGCCACAAATTGCAAGTGACAATGCGCGCGGGGTAACTGACATTTTTCCCGATTTTCGTGAACAATTCATAGACGAATGCGGGCATTTTGGCTTTAAACTGATGCCCCTCAATATCTTTGATAACATCTGCCAAAGCACCGAGTGCGGTGTGTTCGGGCGGTTGGGAAGAATGTCCGCCTTTGGCAGAGACCGAAACGCGGTAATCGGCATAGCCTTTTTCGGCAATGCCCACGCCCGCCAGTTTTTTATTGATGATACTGCCGACATTCAAATTCAAAATTGCGCCGCCCTCGTCAATGACGCTGTCCAAATGAACGCCGCGTTCTTTTAATACTTCGGCAATACTGCCCGCGCCCGAGGTCGGTGCGGCAACGATTTCTTCATCGTGCCCAAAGCAAAGATACACGGTGCGTTCGGGTTGGAAGCCTTCGGCAAGGAGAGATTCCACACTTTCCAATACGGCAATCAGATGGTTTTTCATATCCAGCGCGCCGCGCCCCCATACGAATTCGCCGTCGTCCACACCGTCAAAGGCGGGGTGCGTCCAGTCCCCTTCGGTGCCCTCGGCAACGGGCACAACATCTTGATGCCCCAACAGCGCAATCGGCTCTAAATCGGGATTTTTGCCCTCCCAGGTAAACAACAAACTCGCGAGCGAAATTTCCTCGCATTTCAAGTTTTTGTAAACCAGCGGGAAGCGCTCCTCAAACAGCGCGTGCAAACGCTTAAACTCGTTCCAGTCCACCTTGTCCACATCGACATTGGAAATGGTCTTGATTTTAATGGCGTCGCTCAAATCCTTGCGGTATTTGTCCACATCAACCTGCTCGTCGGGCAACGGTTCAAATTCGGTTTTTTCAGGCGTCCAAAATGCGGCGCGCACAAGCGTCACCACGATAAAAACACCCAACAGCCCTAAAATCGTCCACAAAATCCACATTGTGCAACTCTCCTATTATGTATTTTTATCGACTTTATGAAAAGTCTTTAAATTACCCGTTTTTTGGTGACGGCGCGCGAGCTCCGCTTTGACTTCGTCGGGTGTAATACCCTCGTTTGCCATCATCACAACCAAGTGAAACAGCAAATCGGAAATTTCGCCGACGGTATCCGCTTTCACGCCATTTTTCGCGGCGATGATGGTTTCGGCGCTTTCTTCACCGACTTTTTTCAAAATTTTGTCAAGCCCCTGCTCGAAAAGATAGCAGGTGTAAGACCCCTCTTGCGGATTTTCGCGGCGCGAGGTCGCCACTTCGTACAGTTCGTCTAATACATCGTTCATTGGTCTTTCTCCTCCAATATCGGTTTAAAAAAGCAACTGTGACTGCCCGTGTGGCAGGCAGGACCTGTTTGCTCGACGGTGACAAGCAAGGTGTCGTCGTCACAGTCCCCTACAATCGAAAGTACACGCTGTTTGTGCCCCGAGGTTTCGCCTTTGTTCCAAAGGGTTTGCCGCGAACGGCTGAAAAACCAGGTGTATCCCGTTTCCAGCGTTTTTTGCAAAGATTCGCGGTTCATATAGGCAAGCATTAATACTTCGCCCGTTCCGCTTTCCTGCACAATGGCGGGGATTAAATCGGCTTTTTTAAAATACTTATCTAAGTCCATTTTACACCTCCGCCTGCGCCAAAGCAACCGCTTCTTTCAAATCCAATGTCCCTTTGTAAATTGAACGCCCGCAAATCGCACCGTACAGGTTTAATTCGACAAGTGCTTTTATATCGTTTATATCCTTGATGCCGCCGCTTGCGACAACATTGCAGGAAACGGCTTCGTTTAAGGCTTGTAATTGTTCTAAATTCGGGCCGGACAGCATACCGTCGCGGTCAATATCGGTAAAAATCACGGTACGAGCACCCGCCTGCTCCATCTCTTTCGCGAGCGTGATGTAATCGACCGTGCCCGTTTCCACCCAGCCCTCGGTGGCGACAAAGCCGCCGCGTGCGTCAATGCCGACGGCGATTTTGTCACCGTACAATTTGCACGCTTCGCGCACCAAGGACGGATTTTTGACCGCCGCCGAGCCGAGTACCACGCGCGAAATTCCACGCGAGAGATAATATTCCACATCATCTATGGTGCGAATACCGCCGCCGACCTCGACTTGCAAGCCGCTGTTTGCGGCAACCTCTGTGAAAATATGCGTGTTTTTGCGCTCGCCCGCACACGCGCCGTCCAAATCGACCATATGTATCCATTTTGCACCCGCCGCTTTAAATGCGGCGGCGGTGTCAAGATAACTGTCCGCCACCTGTTCAGCAGACGCCATATCGCCTTTGTAAAGGCGCACGCAAGCGCCGCCTTTAATATCAATTGCAGGAAAAATCAGCATACCGTTCTCCGTTTATATGTATTGTTTAATCGAGTATCCCTTTTGTGGAAAGCACCGCGCCGTCCGCCGTTTTTTGGCAAGCGATTTTGAGTGCGTGCCCTGCCGCTTTAAAGAGCGCTTCCAGCATATGGTGGGAATTTTCACCATAAGGTGCGCGCAAATGCAAGGTTATCCCTGCGTTAAACGCCAATGCGCGGAAAAATTCCGCCCCCATACAAGTGTCGAATTCGCCGACGCGTTCTTCGGGGAAACGCGCGTCAAACACCAAATACGGTCTACCGCTGATGTCCGCCGCACAAAAGCCCAACGCCTCGTCCATCGGCACAAAGAAACTGCCGTAGCGTGCAATGCCCGCCTTGTCGCCGAGCGCTTTTAGAAACGCCTGCCCCAAAACGATGCCTGTATCTTCGATTGTGTGGTGACAGTCCACCTCTAAATCGCCTTTACAGGTAAGTTGCAGCCCAAAGCCGCCGTGCACGGCGAATGCGGTCAGCATATGGTCAAAAAAGCCGATGCCCGTTTGCACGGACACCTCGCCGCCGTCTAAACACAACTGCACGGAAATGTCGGTCTCTTTGGATTTGCGCGAAACACTTGCCGTTCTCATACGCGTGCTCCTTTCAAATACGCGGTGATTTCCGCAATAACCGCGTCATTTTCATAATTTCTGCCTGCGGTAATGCGCAAGCAGTCGCCCATTTTGCGCACCACAATGCCTTTTTCTTTTAAATATGCAAAAATCCCCGCCGCATCTTTACATTCCACATACACAAAATTCGCGTCAGTGGGTATGGGGTGGAAATCCTGCGGAAATTCTTCTTCGATTTTCAACAACGCGGCATACAAATCGTCGCGCGACTCCAAAATGCGCTGTAAAGCAGAACGGATATATTCGGGATGCGAAAAAATCACCGTGCCGACTGTTTGCGTGAGCGCATTCAAATTGTAAGGCGATTTCACCGCCTGCAAAACGCGAATTAAGCGCGCCTGCCCGACGGCAAACCCCAAACGCACCGACGCCATACCGATTGCTTTTGAGCAAGTTTTCAAAATCAGTAAATTGTCATACTGCGAAAATTCCGAAAGCAAGCTTTGGTCGGAAAAATCCATATACGCTTCGTCCAGCACGACAAGGGATTTTACCGAAGTAATCAGGCGGCGTACTTCTTCTTTTTTCAGCACGCGCCCTGTCGGGTTGCAGGGATTGGAAAACACAATTAACCGTGCATTTTCGCGGTTTGCGGTTTCAATCAGCAAATCCGTGTCAATCGTATAGTCTTTTTTCTTTTGCACCGTCACGACCTTGCACTCGACCAACGACGCATAAAACGCATACATTGAAAAATCGGGTGAAACGGTCACTACGGTGTCGCCCTTTTGCAGAAAGGCATTCATCAGTACCGAAATAACCTCGTCCGAGCCACTACCCGCCATCACACATTCTTTCGGCACGCCGAAACACTTTGCAAAGCCCGCGCGGACTTCGTTGGCATACGGGTCGGGGTAGCGGTTGAAATGCGTATTGGAAATCGCCTCGGCAATTTCCGCTTTCATCTCTTTCGAGAGCGTCACAAATGACTCGTTCGCGTCCAAGCGGACAGGATACTGCCCTTCAATCGGGTCATACGGTGTTAAATTCTTGATTTTTTCGTTGAGTTCAAACATACAAACGGGTACTTCCTTTAAAATCTAACCTTAATAGAGTTCGCGTGCGCGGTTAAACCCTCGGTATCGGCAAGTTTTACAATATCGTCCTTTGCTTCGCGAAGCGCGTCCTCGGTGTAATAAATGAAACTGGATTTTTTCACAAAACTGTCTACGGAAAGCGGGGAAAAGAACCGCGCCGTGCCGCTGGTGGGCAACACATGGTTTGGCCCTGCATAGTAATCGCCCAAAGGCTCGGGCGAATAGTGCCCTAAAAACACACTGCCCGCGTTGTCGATTTCACCGATGTATTCAAGCGGATTTTTGACCGCCATTTCGAGGTGCTCGGGCGCCAATTCGTTGGCAAAGCGCACCGCTTCGTCCATATCGTTGCACACGATAATCGCGCCGAAATTGTCAAGCGACTCCGAGATAATCTCTTTGCGGGAAAGCGTTTGCATTTGGCGTTCCAATTCCTCGGCGGTTTTGTTGGCAATCGTGAAACTTGTGGTCAACAAAATCGCACTTGCCATTTTGTCGTGCTCCGCCTGGCTCATCAAATCCGCCGCCAAGAATTTGGGGTTGGCGGTTTCATCGGCGACAATCAAAATTTCAGAAGGTCCTGCAATCATATCAATATCCACCGTGCCATACAGCAGTTTTTTCGCGGTAGCAACATAAATGTTCCCCGGCCCGACAATTTTATCGACCTTCGGGACGGTTTCGGTGCCATACGCCAGCGCGGCAACCGCTTGCGCGCCGCCCATTAAGAATACGCGGTCTACGCCTGCAATTTTCGCCGCCGCCAAAATATCGGGGTTTGCCGTACCGTCTTTGCGCGGGGGCGTGACCATCACAATCTCTTCCACGCCCGCGATTTTAGCAGGAATGGCATTCATCAATACGCTCGACGGGTACGCCGCCGTGCCGCCCGGCACATAAATGCCCACGCGGTGCAGTCCGCGAATTCTCTGTCCCAAAATCACGCCGTTTTCTTTTGGCTCAAGCCAACTTTGCTGCTTTTGGCGCTGATGAAAATCGCGGATATTGTCCGCCGCCTTATAAAGCGCATAAATAAAATCGCTGTCACACTGTTCAATAGACGCGTCCAATTCTTCTTTGGAGATTTCGGGCTTTTCGGGCACGGAGCCGTCAAATTTCATTGTGTATTCGCGCACGGAGGTGTCGCCGTACTGCCGCACATTCTGCAAAATCTCGCTGACCGCCGCCGTAACGGTGCGGTCGATTTCGCCGCTTCGCTGTTTTAACTGTTCTATGAGCTTGCGTTCGGCAACGCCGTCCGCCTTTGCAATCCGTATCATTTTGCCGCCTCCTGTTTCGCCTGTTCAATGTCCTGTAAAAATGCGTCAATTTCCGCGCGGCGCAGTTTCATACTTGCCGTATTGACAATCACGCGCGCCGAAATCGGCATAATCGTTTCATACACTTCCAAGCCATTTTCCTTTAAGGTTGTGCCCGTTTCCACAATATCGACAATCGCGTCGGACAAATCTAAAAGCGGCGCGAGTTCCACCGAGCCCTCAATTTTGATGATTTTTACATCCATCCCCTTGCCCTCAAAAAAGGCTTTGGTGACATTCGGGTATTTGGTGGCAATGCGTTTCACATTGTAGCCGCTGTAAAAATCGCCGCCCGCTTTGCCTGCCAGGCAGAAATTGCATTTTCCGAGTTCCAAGTCGCAGACCTCGTAAAAGCTTTTGCCGTTTTCAACAATCGTGTCTTTTCCGACCACGCCGATGTCGCAAACGCCGTGCTCCACATAGGTAATCACATCGGCGGCTTTGGCAAGCACCGCTTCGTATTTTTCGCCCACGGGCAAAATTAAGCGTCTGCCTTTGTTCAAAAGTTCCGTGCAATCCAAGCCCATTTTTTGAAACAGGTCAACGGTTTGCTTTTCGAGCCGCCCTTTGGTTAGGGCAATGCGCAATTTTCTCATACCGTGACCTCCTCTTTGCCGTTTTTACCGATTTTCAAAATAGTTTTGATGCCGTGTGCTTCAGCGTATTTTTTCGCCGCGGCAAAATCCGTGCAAACGCTGTGTTCGCAGGTTTTGCCCGCTTTTGTCCATTCGCGGAACAACTGTAAAGCCTCGGTTTCGTAGCCGTCCTCGCCGAACAACAGATATTCGGGCGCAGATGGGGCGGTAATCTCCCCGCGTGAAAGCTTGGCGCGCGCCAAATCGTCAATATTTAAGCCGAAGCCCGTCGCGGGCAAATCCGCACCGAATTCGGAGATGAGGCTGTCATACCGCCCGCCCGACAGTACCGTCACACCGCTGCCCGCAGTATAGCCGCGGAAAATAATGCCCGTATAATAGTTACTGCGGTGCACAAGGCTTAAATCAAGTATAATTTTTTCGGATAATCCCGCTTTTTCAAGCCGTTCGTAAATCGTTTGCAAATAGGAAAGCGCTTTGTGCGCCTGCGGGCTGTCCACCACCGCGGCGGCATTCAAAAGCACCTCTGCCCCGCCGAACATTTTGGGGAGATTGCGAAGCGTATCGGTAATCGGATTTTTGCCGATTTTGTCAAGCACTGCCCCCAGCGCAACATAATTTTTCTGCTCCATACAGTCAAAAATTTCGCCGACGGTATCGTCGTCGCAGTCGAGCGCGGCGCAAAGCGATTTAAAATATCCCGCGTGTCCGATTTCGATTTTGTAATCGGGCGCGCCGCACGCTTCCAGCGCTTCAATCGCCATCGTAATGACTTCCAAATCCGCACGCAAGCCTTTTGCACCGATTAACTCAATCCCGCTTTGGGCGGTTTCGTCACTGTGCCCCGAAAGCTTGGGGCGGCGGGTGAACACATTTTGGTTGTAGTAAAGCCGCAAGGGGTATTCTGCCCCCTGCAAGCGCGTTGCCGCCACACGGGCTATAGGCAAGGTCGAATCGGGGCGCAGTACCAACAGCCGCCCGTATGCATCGGTCATCGAATACAGCGTTTCGGGTAATGCGCCTGCGCTTTCACGGTTGAACACATCGAAAAATTCCACCGTCGGCGTCATCACACGCCGATACCCGTGCGCTTTAAATAAATCGGAAAGCTGACGCTCCACCGCGCGGCGGGCGTCGCTTTCTTCAAATAAATAATCCCTTGTGCCCTCGGGGGTAAGTTTTGCGTAATTTTTCATATCGGGAGTCCTTTCGAAATGTGTGGATAAACGGGGGTGTCCGTGATTTCGCGCGTGTCGTAGGGGTCGGTGAGATTCCCCTGATAGGGGAAATGTCGCGCAGCGACAAAAGGGTAATGGCGTAGCCGTAACTCGACGACCCGTTGTAGGGGGCGGGTTTCCACGCCCGCCCGTAGACTTTGATGTATTTCCGCAGAACAACACGAAGGTTGTTCCCTACAAGTACAGATTTCCATTCGAGAGGATAGGGTAAAGGTTCCCTACCCAGTAAACCAACGATTTGCCGTCGCGCAAGCGCGACCGACGGAACGGTCAAGACCGTTCCCTACACGCACAAATTATATTTCGTGCGTAGGGCAGTGCTTATGCGCCCGCCCCGCCTTGCCTTAACGCTTTAGCGTGCTACTATGATAACACAGTAAAGTGCGTATGTCAACCGCGCATTTTGACGGATTTTTCAATTTCTTTGCGCGTTGCTTACCGCAAATTGCACAGGCTGTTGCCGTTTCGGTCTTAAACACGCTCACCCAAACAGCGAAATCTGTGCGGTTTTCGGCAAATCGCCGAACGCGCCGCATTTATCGAGCAATTCCACCACGCTGTTGCCTGCCTTTGCACGGCGTGCGAAATCGTCCACGGAAAGGAACTTGCCCTCTCCGTCGTTGCGCGCCGCTTCCAAAGGATATGCCGCGGACTCGCCCACACCCGACAACGCCGAAAACGGCAAACGGATTTTGCCGTCCTCAATGGTGTATGCCGTGGCTTTGGATTTATAAACATCTACGCCCAACAGCTCCACCCCGCGCGCCATCATTTCGTTGACCACCTGCATCGCAGTAAATTGGTCTTTGTCTTTGGCGGTGGCGGATTTGTCTTTGATTTTATTGTTGAGCATATCCAACCGCGTGCGCACCGCGTCGTGCCCCTTGACCACCGTTTCAGCGTCCAAATCGCCGCCGCGCACCGTCAAATACGCCGTGTAATATTCCAGCGGGCGGTAAATTTTATACCACCCTAAGCGTAACGCCGCAATAACATACGCCGCCGCGTGGGCTTTGGGGAACATATATTTAATTTTGCGGCAGGAGTCCATATACCATTCGGGCACATTACATTTACGCATTGCCTCTTCCGCGCCCTCGGGGAAACCGACTTTGGCGACGATACCCTTACGGGTTTTTTCCATAATTTGGAACGCAAGGCTCGAATCGAGCCCCTTGTGCATTAAGTAGGTCATAATGCTGTCACGCGTTCCGATAACCTCGGAAATGTCACAAGTGCCGTTTTTGATAAGTTCCTGCGCGTTGCCCGTCCAAACGTCCGTGCCGTGGGAAAGGCCGGAAATTTGCAACAGGTCGGAAAAGGTTTTCGGCTGTGCCTCCAAAAGCATTTGGCAAACGAACGAAGTGCCCATTTCGGGGATAGACAGCGTGCCCGTTTTCCAAGCAATATCTTCTTCCGTCACGCCGAGCGGTTCGGGACTTGTGCAAAGCCGAATGATTTGCGGGTCACAAACATCGACCTCCATCACGGGAATCCCCGTCAAATCCTCCAAATGGCGGTACAGCGTCGGTACATCGTGACCGAGAATATCGAGTTTCAAAATCGTATCGTGCAAAGAATGGAAGTCGAAGTGCGTGGTTTCCATATCGCCCGAGGTATCGTCGGCGGGGAACTGCACCGGCGTAAAGTCGCAGACCTCGTACGCATTCGGCACAACAACCATGCCACCCGGGTGCTGACCTGTGGTGCGTTTCACGCCCGTGCACCCTTCGGTCAGGCGCTGTTCCTCGGCACGGTTAACATGGCGCCCGCGCTCCTCCAAATATTTTTTCACATAGCCGTAGGCGGTTTTGTCCGCCACGGTGGCAATCGTACCCGCCTTAAACACATGCGACGAACCGAACAGTTCCTCGGTGTAGCGGTGCGCTTTGCCCTGATATTCGCCGGAGAAGTTTAAGTCAATATCGGGCGCTTTGTCGCCGTGGAAGCCGAGGAAGGTTTCAAACGGGATTTCGTGCCCGTCGCGCACCATAGCCGTACCGCAGTGCGGGCAATCCTTTTTCGGCATATCAAAGCCCGAGCCGTACTCGTTGTGGGTGTAAAATTCGGAATATTTGCAGTTCGGACAACGATAGTGCGGCGCTAACGGATTTACCTCGGAAATCCCCGCCATCGTCGCCACAAACGACGAGCCGACCGACCCTCGCGAGCCGACATGGTAGCCGTGGTCCTCGGAATCCCACACCAGCTTTTGCGCGATGATATACAAAACCGCGAAACCGTGCTTAATAATGGAGTCCAATTCCCGATTTAAACGCGTGGTGACGATTTCGGGAATTTCGCCGTTATATTCGTACCAATCCTTTGCCTTTGCCCAGCAGATTTCACGAAGCTGTTCTTCCGAGCCGTCAATGGACGGCTGATAAGTGCCGTTCGGGAACGGCTGAATGACATCAACCATATCGGCAATTTTGTTGGGATTGTCAATGACGATTTCTTTTGCGGTCTCCTCGCCGAGGTAAGCGAATTCCGCTAGCATTTCTTCGGTGGTGCGGAAGTACAGCGGCGCTTGGTTGTCTGCGTCGGGGAAGCCCTGCCCCGCCATCAAAATGGCGCGGTAGCTTGCGTCCTCGGGGTCAATAAAGTGCACGTCGCAGGTCGCTACCACGGGCTTACCCAATTTGTCCGCAATCGCAATGACCTGACGGTTGATATTTTCAATATCCTCCACGCAGGTGATTTTATCAAATTCCTTGTTCTTTTCGGGATTTTTGGCGTTCGGGTCGGAATGCGCCGCAATCATAAAGCGGTTGTTGCCCGTCGGCTGAATTTCCAGATAATCATAAAACGAGGCGATTTCCAAGATTTCTTCTTCGGGGCGTTCCTCCAAAATTGCACGATACAACTCCCCCGCCTCGCACGCCGAACCGATAATCAACCCCTCGCGGTGTTTTATAAGTTCCGACTTTAATGTGCGCGGGCGCTTGTAAAAATACTGCGTGTTGGACATAGAAATGAGTTGATACAGATTTTTCAGCCCCGTGTTGTTTTTCGCCAAAATAATTTGGTGGTAGCTGGGTAATTCTTTGAAATCCTTGTCAGGATTTTTGATATCATCAACAAAATACCCTTCCACGCCGTAGATGATTTTGATTTTGCCTTTGGCAGCGTTCGCCGCTTCGGGGAAGCCCTGCACACAGCCGTGGTCGGTAATGGCAATTGCCTTGTGCCCCCATCGAATGGCGCGCTCCACCAACTTTTTCGGCGGGGTCATACCGTCCATTTGCGACATATTGGTATGTAAATGTAATTCCACGCGCTTTTCGGGCGCGTTGTCCTCTTTTTCAATGACCTCTACGGTGCTGATGGCTTTCGGCTCAATAATATAATCGCCTTTGAACGAATCGTATTTCACATTGCCGTACAGCAAAACCGTTACGCCGTCTTTCAAATGCGCAAGCAGCTCATCGCTTTGCTCGATTTTGACAAGCATCGACGCCATAAAGGAATAGGTGTTGTCTGTTATGTAAAAGTTGATGATTTTATGCTTGCCTTTTTTGCTGGTGCGCTCCTCAAAGCAGAAAATGCGCCCCCAAATCGTCGCGGGTATTTCGTCCTGCTGTTCGGGCAGTTCAATGTCTTTAATGGGCATCGGGTCGCGGCGAATCATATTGCCGTAAATCGGCTTTACGCTGTCTAAATAATACGGTATGCCCTCTTTGACAATGCGTTCACGCGGTTTGTCATCTACCTCTGCTTTTTGCGGGACAAGCTGTTTTTTCGCACCTGCGCCGTGCTGGCGTTCGAGCGCTTCGGCAGCGCGGCGTTCCTCGTCCGCTTTATCAATCTGCGCTTGGACGGATTGCAACTCCTGTTCAAAATCGATTTGCAATTCATCGAAACGCACACAAACGCGGCGGTCAAAGCGTGCCGCAATACAATTTTCCAGCACCGCCGCACACTTTGCCTCATCTAAAATGGATTTGCCGCCGTGCTGTAAGGTGACGGTGATTTCGTTCTCTTTGAAATCCCATTCGCTGTCGTCCAAAAAACCGTTGGCAACGGCGACCTGCTTTTTCAGATAAGCAATCAGTTCCGACGCATATTTCCCCGACAGCAGTGCGCCGTCAAATTTCGGGTGAATTTCAACCTGCACC
>JBJEPR010000099.1:0-18641 GCA_051881335.1 Candidatus Fimenecus sp.
CGTGAAATCGCTGTTGCCGTAAAGGCGGGCGGTCCCGACCCCGCGGCAAACTCCAAACTGAAAGATGTTATCGCCAAAGCGAAAGCGAACAATGTGCCGAATGACAATATCGACCGTATTATCAAAAAAGCGGCGGGCGAAGGCAACGCGGACAATTACGAAGATGTGGTGTACGAGGGTTACGGTCCGTCGGGTATCGCCGTAATTATCGAGGCACTGACCGACAACCGCAACCGTACCGCGGCAGATGTGCGCCACGCATTTGACAAATTCGGCGGCAATATGGGCACTTCGGGCTGTGTTTCGTTTATGTTCAGCCGTCAGGGTGTTATTATCATTGAAAAAGAGGACATTGACGAGGATAAGTTGATGGAAGACGCGCTGGAAGCCGGCGCTTCGGACTTCCTTTCGGACGGCGATGTGTATGAAATCCGCACCGAGCCGAACGATATGGGGCTTGTGCGCGATGATTTGGAAGCGAAAGGCTACAAATTCATTTCTGCGGGAGTCGAATATATCCCCTCGACCTACACAAAATTGACCGACCCCGACGACATTCAGAATATGGGCAGAATGCTCGAAATGTTCGATGAAAGCGACGACATTCAGGAAGTCTACCACAACTGGGAAAACGAGGACGATTACGAATAATCGATTTTTCGTTCTTTTTTGCTGATTTGTTTCTTTGGCACCGTGCTGATTGCGGCACGGTGTTTTTCGTATTGTAGGGGGCTGTGCGCCCGCCCTACCCTGCAAAATACATTTTATGCGTAGAGGTGAAATTGCAGTTCTGCGTGCGGTTCCAAAGAAATATAGACTTTTTTTCGTGTTTATGCTACAATGAAAAAAAGATTTTAGGGGGAACGGTTTATGAAGATTTTTAAAAAAGTTCTTTTGAGCGTCTTTTGCATTTTGTTGGTTGCCGTACTGCTTTCGGGCGGGATTTTAGGCTTTTATTACCCGCATTACAAAAAGGTAAAACAGCCGATTTCCATAGACACCTCCTCCCTTTCGGGCGGGGAAATTCGCATTATGAGCGCCAATGTGCGGTGCTTAAACCCGCAAGATTTGGGCAAAAAGAGTTGGTTTTACCGCGCGGATTTAATTCTTAAAAATATTGAAGCCGAAGCGCCGACGGTAATCGGGTTCCAAGAGGTCACAAAATGGCAGTACGCCTACCTTTGCGACACTTTACCCGAATATGATTCGGTGATTACATTCCGTGACGAAACGCCGTACAGCGAAGGCTGCCCTGTATTTTACAACATTTCCCTTTACAATTTAAAGGACAAAGGCTCGTTCTGGCTGTCGGAAACACCCGAAGTGATGAGTATAGACTGGGATTCGGCATGCTACCGTATTTGCAGTTATGTCATTTTAGAGGAAAAAGATACCGGAAAAGAATTCGTTGTATTCAACACACATTTAGACCATGTCAGCGATGAAGCGCGCATCAACGGTATCGGTGTAGTGCTTGACAAAATTGCACAGTTCGGCGGACTGCCCTCCGTCATTATCGGGGATTTAAACGCCGCCGAAGACAGTGAAACCTACCGTAGTGTAACAGAAAACTTCCTCGATGCAAAATATCAACTCGAAAATCCGCAAATCAGCGCGACCTATCAAAACTGGGGCACGGAACTTGACCGTCCGTGCATTGACTATTGTATGATTTCCAAAACAGGCTTTGCGGTAAACAGTTATAAGGTTGTGCAAACCACTTATGACGGCGTGTACCCGAGTGACCACTTTCCGCTTTCCGTCAGTCTGACACTTACAAACACACCCGAATGAGGTAATTTTGATGCAAAATGTAGTGGAAACAAAAGAATATTTCCTATCTGTGGTTTCCGCCGCACTTTGCGGAACACCCGTACCGAAAAAACCCGATGCCGTGGATTTCGCAGATATATACCGCCTTGCGGCGCGCAATGCCGTACAGGGCTTATTCTATCTTGCATTTTTGCCTTGTAAGGACACTGTTCCCGAAGAGATTTTTATAAGGCTCAAAAAAGCATATCAATTAGAATGTGCGCGCGAAACTACACAGCAGGCGTTCTTAGCAGACCTGCGCGCGGATTTTACTGCCGTAGGTATTGACTTTATGCTGTTAAAGGGCACCCATTTAAAATCGCTGTACCCACAGCCCGAAATGCGCTTTATGGTGGATATGGATGTACTGGTACGGGAAAATTCGATTGAAAAAGCAAAAGAAATCCTCTTAAAAAAAGGCTTGGAACTGCATTTTGATAACGGCAAAGACATTGTATTCCTGAAAAAGCCGTTTTTAACGGTGGAACTGCATCGCAGTTTGTTTCAAGAGGACTTCTTTTTGTATCCGTATTTCAGCGGTGCGTGGGAACGCACCGAAAATGCAGACGGCACGGAATACAAAATGCCTGCAAACGATTTATATGTCTATACTTTGGCACATTTAGCGGAGCATTATCTCGACGCGGGGTCTTGTTTTCGCCCGATGATGGACTTGTTTTTGATGGAAAAAGCCTATGAAAATACGCTGGACTTTGATTACATTGACAAGCAGTTTTCCGAAATCGGCATTGCGGAATTTGCAGACAATGTACGGCGGCTTTCAAAGGCAATGTTCAGTGATGCGGTGCACGATGATACCCTTTTGTTAATGGAAAACTATATCGTTTTAGGTCCGCCCGTGGCAAATGCGGCAGAGGCTTCAAAAGCGGCCACCTCGCAAAAATCAAAAGCGCACCGCATTTTTGAAACACTGTTTCCAAAGTACCGCCATATGGCGCTGAGATACCCTATTCTCAAAAAAGCACCTATTTTACTGCCGATTTTTTGGCTGATTCGGATTTTTCAGTATGCATTTACAAAAGACAAACGCTTGATTGCAAAGCGCGAACAGATAAAAAATGTCGACAAAAAAAGCGCAGATACGATGCAGAAAATCTTTAAAAAGTCAGGTTTATAGACAAGAGAACAGAAAAGCACGCCGTGAGAATTGCAGTCTCACGGCGTTGATTTTTCGATATGGAAATATGCATAGTTACACAGTATTTTGAATTTCATTTTTTTGTTGTATGCGGTTCAAATATTTTTTCAGCCAAATCGGTTGCACAATGCAATATAACAGCATAGAAATACAATTCGCCCAAATCACCATAATCCATGAATCAAACCGAGAGATAAGCCACCATGCAACCGGGAATTTTACAGCGGCACCTATGCTGAAAAATATGGCTTGTGTTTTCAACTCTCCGGCGCCGTTCGCAAATGTAGATAAAACGCTGTTCAAAATCATAATAGAGCCCAGTACGGCAAAAGAAAAAGCATAGAAATAATTGATGGATATTGTTTGTTCACCCAGCCAAAGATTTACGGCAAACTGCGAAAAAGGTATTACGGCAAAATTGCCGACGATACACAACGCACCCAAAGCCAGTGCTTTTTTATAGAGACCGTTGACCCATTTGTAGTTGTGCTCTGCCAATGCCTTTGTAACAGAAGACCAAATCGGCGTCATCGCCAGGGTAAACAGTGTTCCAACCAATGTGAATAAGCGGTAATAGACTTGGTACTCCACAACCGGTTCACTGCCAACCAAAGCAGTGATCATATACTCATTGGTGCTCATAATCAGCATATAGACAATCTGTACATACAGAAAAAAACCACCTAACGACAAAACCGACTTTGCATAGGACAAATCGAAATAGCGCAAAGAAGGCGTCATTCCCCTATACTTTTTTCGAGAGAAAATAATAATTGTCGCTATCAACTGCGGCAAAGACACCGCTGTAAGATGAATAAAAGCCATTACGACCAAATTATCGTCGTTCGTTCCGGAAGGCAATATATAGAGAGATAAAACAATGATGAGGGAAGTAATCAGCCCTAGGAAATTGTTAATTGCCGACTTTTGAATAGCATAAATCACAGAAGAAATCAGTTTAAAAAAGAGTTGTAACAAAATCCCCAAGAATACAATCAGCACAGCAGTATGTAAAGCAGACTTTGATACAGAGAATTCACTAATATTGAATACGCGATTCCAATTTATAAAGCGAAAAACAGCTAAAAACACAATGGCTAAGCTCAAACAAAGGACACCAACAGCAACATAGGCGGAAGAAATATATCGTTTTGAAGCTTCCGTATCTTTTTTCGCATATGTTTCAGAAAGATAATTCCGAAGTCCATTGCCTATGCCTAAATCGAAATACAAAATCCAGTTTAAAACCGATAAAACCGTAAACCACAGCCCCAAAGTCGTATCATCGTTAAAAAAGCGAATATACGCAGGCATAGAAAATAAAGAAAGAAGCAGGCTTAGACCCTTGATCAAAAATGTACCAACTATATTTACCAAAACGGTTTTGTCATTCTGTGAAAAATTCAACTTTTTGTAATGCATGTATAAATTAAGCCGATCCTTTCTGATTTTTTACGGCGTACACAAACGACTGCGGCATGTTCTCTGCAAAGCGTTTTGCTGAGACTTCCATATCCACCGATTGCGTAGGGCAATGCAAGAGGAAATCTTGAATTTGCCGGGCGGCAAAGGCGAAATCTTTATTCCTTTCGTCCAGCAAAAGTACATTCGGATACGATTTCAAATAAAACAAACTACTGTCATCATCACAACAATAAGTTGAAATAATTGGTTTGCCCAAAGATATATATTCAAAAATCTTGGAAGGTACCAAATTAGGATTTTTGTTACCCAAATTGAGTAATGCTTTTGATTTTTGCATTAAGGAAATTGCTTGCTCATGCGAAAGCAAACCGTACTCATTCACAAGGACATTTGCAGACGAAATATAGTTTTGCAAAGTACCGCAATGATTCTGCCCTGCAAAAGAAACAGACAACTCCATATCCGTTATATGATTGACCGCCTGCAAAAAATAATACGGCGTGCGTACACGGTCATCCATCGTTCCAACAAACAAAACAGAGTTGTCGGTTACAGGCTCGGTTGACTGTTGCGGTACAAATAACGGAACATCTAAATACATTGCGTTATTATACCACGAAAAACGCCGGCAATATCTTTCGCAATGTTCTTTTGCGGAGCGCATAAGAATCACGCTGTCAAATGGTGCTAAAAGTTTATTTTCCCATTTGATTTTTTTACGCAGGCAAAACCGCTTCGGTAGTTTTGCAGGCAATATGCCGCCCGAAAAGGCATCAAGCATATATGCGATAAAACGCACATTGGGATATTTTCGTTTTAATGCCGCACCCGCCATAATAGACTCAATCGGCAAATGCACACAAACAACTGTATCCACATCGTTTTCGGAAATAATTCTGTCCGCCGCCGCAAAAATCTCCTGTGTGACGTCTTTGCGTGCATATACGGGAAAACGGGACGGCAATGCATATCGAATATAGTATTGAATCGGGTTTTGGCGCAATGTATCCTGCCCTTGCTGACAGCAGGTATATATTTTCATCTCATGTTTCTGCGCGGGCGATATATCACTGCCGAAAACAAGCAGAGAAACCTCATCTCCCGCTTTCACGAACGCATTTGCAACCTTTTCAACACATATTCCGTTTGCACTTGCTTGTGCGCCATAATAATCCAAAATAAACAGTATTTTCAAAAAAGTACTCCTTTTGTGTTTTGAACAGACTTATCCCTTCCAATACGGAATATACGGGACAACATTTTGCCAATTACTCAACAGCATAAATAGATGATACCCCACCCCGATTGTGATAAAAAGCATATACAGTATGTCATATATTTTTCGGTCTGCCATTCGTTTGGCATCGAAAAGTTGGGGCATTGCAATTGCCAATAAAGGAACGCTGGTCATAATCAATCTCGTCATCATTCTGGCGTTGATAAATATAATAGAAAAAGCAAGCAAAATCAACACATAATTCACTGCCAGCATATCCTCACGCGTTCGCTCTTTTAAATTGTAATATAATATAAGTGCAATTATGAAAATTACCACATACATAATTGCTGTTTTGACGCCGCCGCCATAAGAGCCAATCCAACCTGTATCAATTCCATCCGATTTTCCCAACCAACCGCTCAGTCGGACTGCAATTGGTTCAATGAAAAATCCACATAAAGCCGTACCGGTCATTACGGTTAAAAAGGTTGCAAAATTCCATTTTACTTTTCCGATAAAATAGAAAATTAAAAATATCCAAGCAAACGAATGGAACAAACTGCCAATAAAAATAAATAAAAAATACTTCCAAAATTTTCTTTCAACAATATATTTATATCCCAACAAAAAAAACGCAGTTGCCATAAAGTGGCGAATGATATCAAATGAGGAATAGTAAAACGGAAAACTCACAACAATAAACACGCTTAACAGCACATTTTTGGAATGTCGGTAAATGAAGATACAACAACTGCCCATAATAAACAGGCCGTATATAATCAACAGCGTTTGAAAAGAACCGCCCAACGACTTAATCAGCGAGCAAAGCAGAATATATCCCCTTTCCATATGCACACCGTTAACCGTATCCTCGTGCAATGCAGTTGAAATAGAATCCGGCATCAACTTAAAAATCTCGTGGTAATTCTTGGTATCATAACCAACTGAATTCGCACGAAACCCGCACAAAAGTCCAAACTCTACCGCGGTAAGGAACAAATACCACTTTTTTCTTGTTTGATAATGTTGTTCTGACAAATGGTTGGGGCGAATCACAACTAACAACAGTCCCAACAACATATTTGCCGCAAAGCAAATTAAATAAATCAGCATAACAGATTTCCTTTGCCTAAATCTTCTCTATATAAAATGCTTACGAATAAATCTAAAAATTACATATGGCAGATTAGTAAACAGCACCGAAATGTAATATTTAAAAGATTTATAGGTAACATTCTTTAATACATCTTTTGCCGCTCGTCTGTTCCCAAGCATCAAACAATCACGGCTACAAGCCATCATATATCTATCCAACAGTTTCATACACTCGTTTTTCACATCATCTGCAATATCCATTTTCAATACGTCTGCACGGCGCTTGGCGAATTTCCAGGTGAAGGAATTATTGGTTTCTTTGGTAGCGGTGCTGTTCTCCCGATGATACTGCGTGGTTGTCATTTTAGAAATCACAATCGGAGAGACCAGCGCCAAACGCAACCACATATCGGTATCTTCACCAATTTTTTCACCGGGTTCAAAATAAATCTCGTTTTCCGTAATCAATGTTTTTTTAACGCAAATACTGTTTGTATTAATTACGCTGTCAGTATACTCGTTCAAAATCCGAAACAGATTCTCACACACAAAATCCTGTTCAAATGCCGTCAACTGTTTTCCGCTTTCAAAGCACTTTCCATCCGCCGTTGTTACGATGTGTGAGGTAGAAAAGTACGCTTGTTTCGGATATTTTTCAATCAGTCCGCGTAGGACTTCCAAATGATTGTCGAACCACTGATCGTCCGCATCTAAAAAGCATATGTAGGTTCCCGACGCCGCTTGAATACCGGTATTTCGTGCCACGGAAACGCCGCTGTTTTCTTGTCTAATCAGTTGAATATCCGTAAATTCAGCCAAGACGGCCGATAGTGCATCTGTTGAACCGTCATCCACCACGATAATTTCATAGTCCTGCACAGTTTGCGCTTGTACGCTGTGGATTGCGTCTACAATAAATTCCGCTTTATTGTAAACAGGTATAATAACAGAAAATTGCATTGCTCTCCTCCAATGACTTCGAACAAAAGTATAACGATATTTACAAATCTGCTGGTCCGCGCGTATTTTTTACCGCATCTTGCACAATACACCGAACATACATTTTTGTGCTTCCCAAATCATGTGCACGATTTGCCAAAGAGCGCGCTTGAAGTTGCAATTCAGTTCTTTTTTCGGCGTCCAAAATCAGTGTTTCTAATTTGCTTTGTAAATCCGTCAAGTCACCGACCACGCAAGAAACCTCTTGAATATGATCAATCGATGCAAGCGCCAAAGGTCCGATTGCTAAAATACATTTGCCTGCGCCTAAATAATCGGCTATTTTTGTTGAAATCGACCCCCAGGTTCTGCGGATATTTTCTTGTTCAAAAGATTCGACATGTACCGCAATATCTGCATTTTGCAACAGAGCGTAGTATTCCTGCCCGTGCACCCAGCCTTTATAGATACAGCCGTTTTCAATGGACAATGCTTTATGCGTATCGGGATCCATATCAGAAGAATACACCTCTAAAATTGCCTTTTGCCCGCCGGAATTGATTTTTTGAATCGTCAATCCCAGTTGTTTTAACAGTTGCCATCTGCCGAGCCCCAGATTGCCGAAATAACGGATGGTTACAAGAGAATTTTGATCTTGCGTTTTATATGGCAAGCAGGTATATATTGCAGCAGCGGGGGTATAAACGGTTGCCGTAGGCCCCTCGAATTGCAGTTGCGCTTTGAAATACGCCGTAATCTTTTCAGAGCACCCGATAACCGCACAAAGGCTTTTTTTAATATCTGCATACAGATTTTTTCTCTTTTTGTAATACAGTTTTCGTAAAAAATTACGGCTGTCTTCGGGATCGTTATAATAATCATCTGTGATATAAAGAATGATTTTGCAGTTTGTGGCTTTGGCTATCGAACGAAGTGCTTTTATCGCCCCGTTGGTATCCTGCATAATTGCAAAAATCACATCGGGTTTTTCTTGCTGCAACCACATTTTTAATTTAGCATTATCCCAATGGGTTATGCTCCAAACACATTCTCTTGCTAAACGCACAAAAATAGTTCGCTTGTTTTTGGTCAGTTTTAGTGCATTTCGCTCCGTCTTATTCCGCACAGTTCCTACAGCCGCAGGTACAACCGTACCGCCGCAACGATTTTTCAAAAGGCCGAAACAACTTTTCAACATTTGTTTTTCACAAATCTGATAGTAGGATTCGCACATATCAATGTTCGGTTTTTCGGGGCTGAAATACAACTGTGCCAATTCATTTTTGGCAAATCCCGAAAACAGGGTTTGCAGGGTTTTCCCACTGTTTGTGTCCGTTCTAATCGGTACACCGCTCAATATTAAAACTTTCATTGTATCTCCGTTCAAACGCTGTTGTCCACAATGCGTTTTCGCCTTAGCGTATCTAAATTCTTCATAAGCCGCGGCGAAATACAACCGCCGAGCAACATCAGTTTTCTATATACCGAGACCTCTTTACTGCGCAACAATTTAAAAATCGAACGGCGTATATAGTGCAGCCACCTGTTATATGTATCACGGTATTCCCGCTTCGCATGGTTTGCCTCAATCCTTGTAAGTGCGCCTAAGCAAAATAAAGATTTATGCAAAAGCAACATAGTATCTACCTTCGGGTTAGTAATCGTTAACGCTTCGCCAATTTGCGTTAACGCGTTTTCCCCGTTATACAACTTTTGAATATCAAATTTTGAGGTAGCTGACGATGCATTGTTACGGCGATAATAATACACTTTCCGATTCCCGACACCGACCACGCGAGCAGTCTGTGCGGCTTGCGTAATAAAAGACAAACCCTCTCCGTAAAACAGATTAGTGGAAAAAGACAAATGATTTTCTGTAATGAAACTGCGTTTGAAAATTTTATTCCAACAGCCTACAACAACCTGCGGTGACAAAAGCAATGCCGTTGCATCGGCTGGGGACAATATTTCCGTCTTCTCTTTTTCGGTCTGCGCCTCATTTTTGGATGTAAAACAAAGTTTAGACAAACAAAATTCCGCTTGGGTTTTTTCCGCTAACGAAAGCATATATTCCACACAGTCCGCGGCAATATAATCATCACCGTCAACAAACATTAAATATTCACCGATCGCCATTTCCATCCCGCTGTTTCGCGCCGCACTCACACCTGCATTTGTCTGATGTATAACGCGTATTCTGGTATCGCGTGCTTGGAGTGTGTCCGCTATGCTACCGGAAGAATCTTCGGAACCGTCATCCACAAGAATGATTTCAATATTTTGATATGTTTGCGCTAAAACAGAATACACACAAGCTTCCAAGTATTTTTCAACATTATACACGGGAATAATTATGGAAACTAAACATTCCTGCATATTCATTTCATAAAAATCTGTCATTTTAACACCGTAATTTTCGTTTGTTGGGGCTGACCCAAACAGGTTTGTAAATACTGCTTGCTTTTCTCTCTTTCATACGAAAGAATCGCATTTGCCGTTTCAAAGGAAATATTCAAAGCATTTGCTGTATTTTGCGGTTCATATCGTTCAGGCAGTTGTACAAGATTTAATATGGATTCGATACGGGCAGACTGCTTCGAGGCATTCCCGTAATTCCGTTCAAAGGTGTAAAAGGGCACATTGTAATTCAAGCAAAACGCTGTTCCGTGAAAAGAATCCGTGCAAACAAAACTCGCGTTTTTAACATACGCAACAAATTCGCGCGGACCGGCAGACACTACCGCGTCTTTCCAAGGCAAATTGTCGAATGTATACGGCAAACCAATCACTTGCAGTCCATACTTTTTACTGATTGCAAGAACTGCTTGCACAGCCCTTTCCGATGGTGCATCTAAAAAATAAGCAAATAAATACTTTTCTGCGTGCGATGTATGTAAATTAAGTTTTTCGGTCCATTCCGGCGCAGACAAAACCAATGTAGGATCCAATAAGACATCTGCCGTATCACCGCTCAGTTCGCGGACAATATCGGCTCCCGATGCTTCCCGAACCGATTTATACGGAATTTGCGAAACATATTTCGCAATTTTCTTTTTATTATAATCCGGAATCGTTTCCCGCCCAAAACTCGGCGCAAATGCAATCCTTTTTTCAACCGGTGCAAATTGCAAATAATAGAATGGATCTACATAGAAAACCGCTGCGTTCCAAATTTGGTCACTTCCACACACGAACGCTGTGTACGCATCACTGTGTGCCATTTTTTTTAACGCGCTGTACGAAACGATTTTTGGCTGTAAAATCTTCGCCGTAAAAGCATCACATTTGTCTTTCGTTTCCGCAGATAAAGCTTTGCGAATACTTGTTGAATAGTTTTGAAGGTTTTTCGCCCCGCCTTTGTGCAGCAAAGAACGAACCGCAATTGTTAAGAGTTTTTTTAAGCGCACATCTCGACCGGGTAATAAACTGCCGCGCAATTTAAGTAATTCAGCGGTGTACCCCATACGATTTAATATGTCTTTTGTGGCATACGCTTGCAATGCGGAACCGTAATTGTACCCTGTATACACAGTCGCAATCCCAATTTTTTTATTTTCCATTGTGTTACCTTTCCAAGAAAAGCATCTTTACACAAGCAATCGGTGCGCAGAAAAAAGCCTTGCATGCTTGGCAAACAAATGAAAACATATGTTTTCTGCGCAGTTCGGCAAATGCGAGAACCGCATAATGACGCATTTTTATATATCTTCTGGTTTCGGCATCCACTTTGGCAAAATAAGTTTTTTTATACGCATAAAGCACATTTTCGCCGTTAATTTTCCCTTCTCCGCTGGAAAGGCCGCCCTCACCCGTATGAATATAGGCCTTCACATCGCAACCGGGTAGATAGCCGAATTTCCCATTTCCATCAATTGCTCTTTGCATCAGATAGAATTCATCACCAACATCAATCGGCGCAAAGCCACCGATTTTCCCTAAATACTCCTTTGTAAACATCATTGTATCGGTGCCGGTCAAATGATATTTCAAGTGATACCGTTGCAGTGCCTGCGGTGAAGTATCTTTTATGTAACTGCGTACACGCCTGTCAATGCACCTCTCATGCGCATTAAACAAATTCAAATCCGTTATAGAATAATCATAGCTACCGCTTTCCATAAACGTGACCTGACGCTGTATCTTTTGCGGCAAATAAATATCATCATCATCTAAAAAAGTGATATACTTGCCATTTGATGCCGCAATACCGATATTTCTTGTCTCGGCAGAGCCTTGATTGGCTTTGTTTACAATGCAGTTCAAAACCGCATTGGGATATGTCCGTCGAAAAGATTGAACCACCTGTTCAACTTTTAAATTCCATTCTTCGTTACCGTTATCGTCTACAAGAACAATTTCAATGTTCGGATAGTTCTGCTCGGCAAGTGATACAAGTGTTCTTTCAAGGTCACTGTCTCTTCGATATGTAGCCACTACGACGCTTACCTGTATCATTTCAAAACTTCCTCTTCTGCGCTTTCTTCTTCGGAATCATTTTGCTGCACCGTCGCAGACCCTTCCACAACGCCGTCCGCCTTCAATACCGACAGAATCGTACCGAAAAAGCAACGGCAATCCATAATGAATCCTTTAAAATGCCCTGCGTTCAACTGCGAAGCATACTCCCCATCAAATTGCGCCTTTATCGGAATGGACAACTCATCTCTGCCATTGATTTGCGCCCACCCGGTAAGCCCGGGTTTAACATCATTCGCACCGTATTTGTCGCGTTCGGCAATCAAATCCTCTTGGCACCACAAGGCAGGCCTTGGACCGCAAAAACTCATAGAAGACATAAATATATTAAAAAGCTGCGGTAATTCATCAATAGAGGCCTTCCGCATAAAGCGCTGCCACTTGCTGAGCGCATCTTGCTCCGCAAACATATGTGTGGGTATATCTTTGGAAACCGTTGTGGGCATACTGCGGAATTTCAAAATCGTAAATGTTTTTTTATGTATTCCAATCCGTTTTTGTTTAAACAATACCGGGCCGGGCGAATCAATTTTTATAATTACCGCAACAATAAGCATCGGAATTGCCAAAACGACAATCGCAATACTTGAAAGCACAATATCTATTAAACGCTTCACAAAATGTTTATACATATACATGTATTCTCCTAATTTGATTTGCGCCAAACCATTTTGTCCACCACACTCGTATAGGATTGAATGAGTTTGACAACCTTTGACGATACATTTTCATCGGTGTAATCGGGCACGGGAATTCCATAATCTCCGTTTTTATTCATTTCCACAGCCGTATCAATGGCTTGTAAAAGCGATTTTTCATCAATCCCCGCAAGCACAAAGCAGGCTTTGTCAAGCGCCTCAGGGCGTTCGGTGGAAGTACGGATACAAACTGCCGGGAAGGGCTTTCCTATGCTTGTAAAATACGAGCTTTCCTCAGGAAGTGTTCCCGAGTCCGACACCACGGCAAAGGCGTTCATTTGCAGACAGTTATAATCGTGGAAGCCCAAAGGCTCGTGCTGAATTACACGGCTATCAAGCTGAAAACCGCTTTCCGCCAGGCGTTTTTTACTGCGCGGGTGGCAGGAATATAAAATCGGCATATTGTATTTTTCCGCCGTTTTGTTTATAGCGTTAAATAGGGAAAAGAAGTTCTTTTCCGTGTCAATATTCTCCTCTCGGTGGGCGGAAAGCAAGATATATTTGCCTTTTTCGAGGCCCAGACGTGTATGAATATCGGAATTTTCAATTTCCGTGAGATTATTGTGCAGTACTTCTGCCATCGGCGAACCCGTCACATAGGTACGCTCTTTGGGCAGTCCGCAATCAGCAAGATAGCGGCGTGCGTGCTCAGAATACGCCAAATTAACATCGGAAATGATATCCACGATACGGCGGTTGGTCTCCTCGGGCAGGCACTCGTCTTTACAGCGGTTTCCTGCCTCCATATGGAAAATCGGGATGTGTAACCGTTTTGCAGGGATTGCCGAAAGGCAGGAATTTGTATCCCCTAATATGAGCAGTGCATCGGGCTTAACTTGTATCATCAGTTTGTAAGAACAGTTGATGATATTCCCAACCGTGGCACCGAGGTCATCACCGACGGCGTCCATATACACTTCCGGCGCTTCCAGTTTTAAATCCTTAAAGAACACGCCGTTGAGGTTGTAATCGTAATTTTGCCCCGTGTGCGCCAAAATACAGTCAAAATATGTACGGCATTTATTGATAACCGCCGCCAGACGGATAATTTCAGGGCGCGTACCCACGATAATCAACAATTTTAACTTACCGTTGTTTTGAAATTGCACATCACTGTAATCTGTTCGTATACCCATTATACATCAACCTGCTTTCTTTTTTGCGCAGCTTTACACACAGCGCACACAATTAAATATAAAATTAAAAACAAAAGCATCGCAACTGCACCGCCGCTGAAATCCAAAAGGATATCTTGTACGCGCGGACCACGCCCTGACAGAATTTGTATGGACTCATCGGCAACCGCAGTACACAGCACAATCGACAGCACATTCCAAACGCTATACAACTTTCGTGTTTTCAAAATCACGAAAAACAGTAACGAAAGTTCTGTGCCCAGCACGAAGAACTCTACCGCGTGCGCCGCCTTACGAATATATGCCGAAAGAGAACTCCAGCCATCCGGTGCTTCGCCGCCGTTTGGGGATATAGACGCTATCGTTTCCGCTACATTTGCTGACGCCTTTTGTGATTCCGGCACGGGTTGGGCGGAATTATAGAAGATAAACGCCACTGTCAGTAAGATACAAAACAAACACAGACAGACGCCGATTTTTCGCTTCATCGCATTACACTTCCAAAAAATATGTATCGGGTTTTTCGGGGTTAAAGCACTCGTTACACCACATAAAGGTGACCATATCCGTGTCGCCTAAGTTTTCAATATTATGGGTATACCCTACGGGAATATCCACAACCTCTAACTTGTCGCCCGAAACGAAGTATTCCAACACCTCGTCGCTGTCGATTTTGCGGAAACGAATAACGCCCTTACCGCTGACAACCAAGAATTTTTCATTTTTCGTATGATGCCAATGCTGTCCTTTCGTAATACCTGGTTTTGAAATATTCACGGAAAACTGCCCATAATTCGGTGTACGCAAAATTTCGGTAAAAGAGCCTCTTTCGTCAACATTCATTTTTAAGGGATAGGAAAACTTGTCCTTCGGCAAATAGGAAAGATAGGTGCTGTATAATTTCTTGGAAAAACTACCGTCTGTCATATCGGGTACTTGCTTTGTTTCACGGCTTTCTTTAAAAGAATAAAGCAAATCCGCAATTTCGCCCAATGTGATTTTATGTTCTGTCGGCACACGGCAAAATGCGCCGTCACGAGTTTCGTGCCCGCAAAGGGCAGAAAGCATTTCCTGCACCAAATCGTCAATATACACAAGCGTCATTTCGTGGTTTCTATCATTGACGGTAATCGGTAAATCGTGCGCTATATTGTGGCAAAAGGTTGCCACGGCACTGTTGTAATTCGGGCGGCACCATTTGCCGAACAAATTGGGGAACCGATAAACAAGCACTTTCGCGCCCGTTTCTTCGGCGTAACGAAAGAACAAGTCTTCCCCTGCTTTTTTGCTTTTACCGTAGGGGTTCTCGAGCACCGCCTGTGTGGAAGAAGAAAGCATAACAGGGCAAGTGTTGCCGTGTTTTTTCAAAGTTTCCAACAATTTTGAAGCAAAGCCGAAATTGCCCTCTGCAAATTCCGCTTCGTTCTGCGGACGATTGACGCCGGCCAAATTGAATACAAAGTCACAATCCGCGCAAAAGACATCTAACAGGGATTTTTCTGTTCCAATATCAAATTCGCAAATTTCAAGGTCGGCGGGTAAGGCGGTGGTTTTGTCTTTTCCGTCTTTGATATTTTGCAAAGCAGCAACCAAATTTTTGCCCACAAAGCCTTTTGCGCCGGTTACAAGTACCTTCATATTATTTCTCCCAATTTGCTAATTCGCTTTGAATATAGGAAAGTGTCAGTAATTTTTCTTTCACCTGTGCAACCGTTAACAACTCTGTGTTGTTGGAATCGAATTCATGCAGTTGAGTGCGCTTGACATTGCCGTCGGTAAAGTACTTATCATAGTTTAAGTCGCGCTTGTCCGCAGGAACACGGTAGAAGTTCCCCAAATCAATGGCACTCGCGCATTCCTCATTGGTCAGCAGCGCTTCATACATCTTTTCCCCGTGGCGAATCCCGATTACGCGAATTTCCGCTTGCGGATTGAAAATTTCCTTGACCGCTTGTGCCAATACTTCAATCGTGCATGCGGGCGCTTTTTGCACCAAAATGTCGCCGCTTTCGCCGTTTTCAAACGCATAGAGCACCAAATCCACCGCTTCCTCCAAAGTCATAACAAAGCGCGTCATTTTCGGCTCTGTAATCGTAATTGGCTTTCCGTCTCGCATTTGGTCAATCCACAGCGGCACAACTGACCCGCGTGAGCAAAGCACATTGCCGTAACGCGTGCAACAAATTCGTGTCTTTTCCGCAGAGACCGTTCTGGATTTTGCCACAACGACCTTTTCCATCATCGCTTTGGAAGTACCCATCGCATTGACAGGGTAAGCCGCCTTATCCGTAGACAGGCAGATAACCGATTTCACACCCGTTTCAATGGCCGCCGTCAACACATTGTCCGTTCCTAAGACATTGGTTTTCACCGCCTCCACCGGAAAGAACTCGCATGACGGCACCTGTTTTAGCGCCGCCGCATGGAAAATGTAATCCACGCCGTGCATAGCGTTTTTGACGGACTGCAAATCACGCACATCGCCGATGTAGAATTTCAGCTTATCACTTACCTCCGGCATCGTCTGCTGAAATTCGTGACGCATATCGTCCTGCTTTTTTTCATCACGGGAAAACACACGGATTTCACCTATATCCGTCTGCAAAAAGCGACGAAGCACCGTATTACCGAATGACCCCGTGCCGCCCGTTATCATCAAAGTTTTGTTTTTGAACATGTTTATTCACTCACTTTCGTTTGAACTTTTATTTTGAACTTTTATTTCGATTGCTACCAAACAGGTTTGTAATCCGTATTAAATTTTCCACGAAATTGTCTCCATTTCCGTGGCTGTGTTATCCGCGGTTGATTTTTTGAAGCACTTTTTTCACCGTGCCCGTAAGCAGCGATTTTTCGTAAGCATTAAAGCTGAAAAACCACATAAACAGTAAGAAAAATGCCACCAAAACAACGCCGTTTACGCCGAAACGAAGAAAGCGGTTTTGCATCGGATTGAAATACTCACAAAGCAGACCGACCGCAAGCGTCAGCAGTAACCCCGGCGAAAGTTTTACAAAGGTTTCTTTGCCAAAACGCACCATATCCAACCCTAATTTTTTCTTGTAAATGACAGCCATTAACGCCGTGCGAACCGTATAGGCGATAAAAATGGAAAGCGAAGCACCGAGTGCCCCGAAAAAGCGGGAAAGCACCAACGAGCAAAGCAAATTCACAGCGCCCATTGCCATAAACACATATGCCTGCAATTTCACCTTGTTTTCCACAATCAGCGTGGTATTGGCAATCTGCATCGGCAGATAAAAAACACTGGGAATAATCAGCAGCACAGCGCACCAATAGCTTTCCGCAAAATCCGGTTTGTTCCAAATGTCCACAACAAAGGATTTACCCAGTGCGATAAAGCCAACCGAAATCAGCCCTACAATCATTAGTTGTATTCTGCCGATTTTGACCATCAACGGCATCAGTTCTTCTTCTTTTTTGCCGCTGACAATAATTTTGGAGATGCGTGGCATAAACATCCCGTTGATTGCCGTTGCAAAGGTATAAACATACCCCTCAATGGTGCTTGCAAGTCCAAAAATCGCTACGCCGACAGAGCCTGTGACCGATACTGCGGCAATAATGGTCGGAGTGATGTTAAAAATCAAACGCTGCATAATACTGCCGACTGTTGTCCACATAGAAAATCCGAAAATCTCTTTTAACAGACCCTTATCAAAAAACTTGAAGTTCACCCGAACCGCCGTTTGCTTTCGAATCACCAACAATTTGAGCAGAATAGTTAAAATCCCCGAAACCGCATTGACGGTCACCAACGCGTATACACCGCAACCGGAAAGCAGGGAAATCACCATAGCCACAATTATAAACACCTTGTTGAACAAGTCACAAAGTTTCATCTGTGCAAATTTTTCGTAAGATGTTAAAATTCCGTTTAAATTGGTAAACGGAAAAGAAATTAAACTGAACAGACCGACAATTACATACAAAACTTTAAAAGTCTCTAATTCTGCCGGCTCTAATTTCGCATAGATGACATCAATGAAGAAATAAACAACTATCAAAGCGATGAAAATGATGGCATCCAGGGACAAGTACAATTTATATACCACGCCGAGAAAATTATTGACTGCCTTTTGGTCACCTTGCGCATTATAGCGGGAAACAAAGCGGGAAACCGCCGCCCCCATACCGAAATCCATCACGAACATTGTAATTAACGAGGTTGCAAGCGTATACAGTCCATAATTGCTCTGACCGATTTTTGAAATCATCCACGGGGTATATATAAGCCCCGCAATCATATTGAACGCAATGGCAAAATAGGAAAGCAATGCGCCCGCTTTAATTTGTTTTGAACTGTTCAAAAAATCACCTTAAATATTTATTCTCTCCCAAAACCGGATATTTCGATTATGTGAATGTCATCTTACCTACTGCCTACTCAGGTTTTAATTCATTTATATAATTTTCACCCTCAGGAAGTGAAATGCCATCATTTCTGGCAACACTGACCAATAGCAATTTATTTTTGCTCCTTACATATTATTGTATAGAGTTCATTCCTAAAATCCCGGTCTAATTGACACACAAGCTTTCTTGTGTCAGGTGCAGAACTTATATCAATTTTCATAATAGCTTCTGCAACAGTTTCCGGGTTGGATTCGTTATAATAATATACTGCGTTTCCGACTTTTGATGTTTCGATTACAGGGATT
>JBJEPR010000100.1:0-17926 GCA_051881335.1 Candidatus Fimenecus sp.
AATATCCGGGACTCACTTTTTCGTGAATCCCGGATTTTTATTAGGCTGTTTTTTTTACAGCCCCAAGACATTCCTTACGCGGATAAATTTCCAATCGAGAGGAGAAGGGGCGACCTTCCTTGGCAATGTAAAGATTTTATGCAAAGGCAATACACAATTCCCACTGCGTCCTGCGCGGAAATTACGATTTGCTCGCGACCGGAGCGTAGACTTTTACATAATCCACAACAAAATCGTATGGCTGCGATTTGTCATTATCCTCGGGAGTTCCCGCCCAATTTGTAACCCATTCGCCGTTTTCATCGCGTTGTTGCCCGGGGAACGGCACACCGTCCTCGGTTACACCCGCCACCTCGCAAGACAACAGCAAATAGGAACTGACCTTCGAAACCGTATCCAGCGCGTCTTTGGTGTGCCAGGTTTCCATACCGTCTATATAAAAGGTATATCCGCTGTCATCCCACAGCAGTGCAAAGGTGTGAAATTCCGTATACAGATTTTCAATCTCCATATAGTCCGAGCCGATGGATTTCAATTCGTCGCCGTAGCCGTCAATGTGTATGGCGTGCGAAACGATATTCGGATGGTCGGTCCAGCACATAAACGGCGACTCGAAAATATCAATTTCCGCACCGTCCTCTCCCGTGCCGAAGGTGTCGTTTGCAAAATTGCTGTCGGGCATCAGCCAAAATGCCGCCCAATTCCCGTAGGTGGCAGGCACCTTGCACCGCACTTCAAAATAGCCGCCCGCCTGCGAAAAGCCGTCGCAAAGCGTATTGCCGTTTTCGTCCCTTAAAGCAGAGGTTTCAATCGCGCCCGTGTACCAGCCGGCGCCGAATTTGCCGTCTTCGCGGTAGTCTGTGCGAATGATTAAATTGCCGTCTTCCACAAATACCGCATCGTCAACCCACCAGCCGCCGCGGCGAACCCCCTCTTCGCCGTATGCGTAATGCCAGCGGGTGCGGTCGAGCCCGTCACCGTCGAAATCGTCAAAAAAGGTGAGTTCCCAAGTTTCATCCGGCGTAAATGCCGACGGACTTTGCGGCTTGACAGTGACGATTTTCTTGTTGCTGCCACAGGCGGAAAGGGATAAAAGCAGCATAACCGCCGCCGTAAGAATTGCCGACGCTTTTTTCATAGAAAAAACCTCCTGTACGGAATTTTTGGTTTGTTTTGTATAGGAAAGCCCCCGACTTGTGTTGCCGGGGGCTTTGAAACAAAAGTGAAATACTTTTGCATAGTGAAATCAATCCTCGCCGTTGAGAATGGCGAAGTTTTCTTTGTTTGCCTTATACAGATTTTTATAAACACGGAAGTTACGGTCGTAAACCGCTTTGTTTTCCTTGTTCGGATAAAAGGTTTTTGCCGCGGGAATCAGCGATTTTACATCGCCCAAATCACGAATCAGCCCCACGCCGACTGCAATGGTCGCCGCCGCGCCGACTGCGCCGATATTTTGCGGGCTATCCACGGTTTCGACGGTTTTGCCGGTGCAATCCGCTAAAATCTGGCAAGTGATGTCGCTCAATGCGCCGCCGCCGACAAACCGAAGGGTATCGGAGGTCTTGACTTTCTTTTCCTGTGTTTCCAGCATCCAGCGCAGATGGAAGCAAACGCCCTCCACAACAGCGCGAATCATTTCGGATTTACCGGTTTCAAGACTGATATTAAAGAACATCCCGCGCGCGTTCGGGTCTTCAAACGGACAGCGGTTGCCGTGCAGCCACGGGGTAAAAATCACACCGCCTGCCCCTGCGGGAACGGTATCCACCACCGCCATCATATAATCGTACAGATTGGTGTAAACCACTTCTCGATCTGCGTGATGGTGCTTGAGGTCGTGGCTCTTGTCGAGGTAAATGTCGATTTCGTCGAGCGCCAAATGGTCTTTGACCCATTCCACGCATTTTGCGGCGGTTTCCAGTTCAGCAAAGTAGTTGAAATACCCGTCTCGAGCGCCGACAATCGCGGCAATCATCGCATTTGCATCGACAACGCTTTTGTCAACGACTGTGGAAACCCAACCGGAGGTGCCCGAGTAAATGTGCGTGTCACCTAAACCGACAGAGCCCGCGCCCACGCCGATTAGCGACGCGTCGCCGCCGCCGCCGAATACGGCTGTGCCTTCTTCCAAGCCCAATTCTTCGGCCTGCTGTTTGCGGAGCTTTCCGACACGGTCGGTACAGCGCACGATTTTGGCAAGATGCGCCTCATTCACGCCGTACATATTGCAGATGGCGCTGCTCCAGCCCTCCTTGCCCTTACGGATATCGTAAAGGAGCGTGCCGAATGCCGAGTCGGGCGTCATAACGAATTCGCCGGTCATACGGCAGATGAGATATTCTTTGACATCAAGCCATTTATGTACTTTTGAGAAGACTTCGGGTTCGTTTGCCTCCACCCATTTGTATTTCCAAACGGGGTCTTTCACGGAGCAAGCCACCGCACCGGTGATTTGCAGGGCTTTTAACAACTTCGGCACATTGGCACCGGCAATCTGCGGCCCGTAGGCAATGCCTTTTTTGAGCTCGTCACGCGCGCGCTGGTCCATATAGCTCATGGCGCGGCGCACGGCGTTTCCGTCCTTGTCCACAAGCACCAAGCCCTGCATTTGCGAGCAGAATGAAATCCCCGAAATGTCTTTTTTGTCCACCTTCACCTTTTTCATTACGGTTTTGGTGCTTTTGACCATAGCGTCCCACCATTCATCGGGGTCTTGCTCCGCACCGCCGCCGGGCAAAACATACAGATTATACCCTTCACTGGCTGCGGCAAGCAGTTCGATTTTGTCGGTAATGGAGAACAGGCAGGTTTTCACGCCCGTCGTACCGATGTCGTAGGCAATTGTATAAATCGGATTGACCATATTGTTACCTCCCAAAGAGAATGCGTTTTACCCTTTTTTGAGCGCGCTTTTTACGAATTTCAGGCATTGCTCCACCACAAAGTCGTCCCGCTCTGTAATGGCGTTGCCCGCATATATACGGAAGCGTTCCTTGTAATAGTCGCACGCATAGGAAAATTGCAGGGTCATAAAAATGTCATCGAGCAAAAACGCCGCAAACGCCGCGTCAATATCGGTGCGGATTTCGCCGTTTTTCTGCCCCTCTTCAATCGCTTTGCGGTAAATCGAAGCGGTGAGCGCTTCCATTTCATAGGCGAACTGCGAGGCAAAGCGAGGATTGCTTTCGGCGGTCATTCCATTGTAGAGCTTTAACAGGGTTGCATTCTCTTTTGACGAACGCTGAATTTCCCGAATAATCCGCTCCACCTTCACTAAGATGTCCTCGTTGCTGACCGCGAGTACGGTGAGCAGCTCCTCCATACTTTTGATGCTGTACTGAATGACCGTCAGGAACAAATCCTGCTTGTTTTCAAAGTACTTGTAAAGCGACCCGACGCTGACATCTGCTTTTTTTGCAATCACATTCATATTGGCATTGTCAAAGCCCTTTGCGGCAAATTCGCCGGTGGCGGCGCCGATAATCCGCTGTCGCTTCTCCGCGGAGATATTGTCAAATGTCGGTTTGTGATGCTTTTGCAAGTCCATTTGCGCCAATCCCCTTTCCTTTGATAATATACACTTTATCATAGCATAAACCGGGGGACTTGTTCAAGATAAATTTTCGGGAAAGTTATTCTTTTTTCGCAATTTCAGCATAAAAAACGGCATTTTCGGGCAGAATGCGGCAACCGCACACAGCCGGGAAAGAAAAAACAGAGCATAGATAATTTTTAACTAAAAAAACGGAAACAAGGGAATTTTGTAGTTAGTAATTATCTATGCTGTAAAATTTTATCAATTTCTTTGCAAATTTCAACAAAAAAAGCGTTGACATCGTATGGTTTTGTGGTATAATGCAAGTGAATAGCAATTCACCGTCACGGTGCGGCGCAAAAAATAAAGGATTTGGAGGATTACCAATGGACACCAGATTTGCAATTTCGGAATACCATGATTCCGCGGCAATCAACAAAGAGCTTGACGAATTGATCGCAAAGCCGATTTACACCATCAAGCCCGATGTGCTGAAAAAGTATGAAGACGAATACTACGAGAAAAAATGTGCGAAATCCAAAGAGATGATTTCCACCGCGCGTGAAATCATTCCCGGCGGCGTACAGCACAACCTCGCATTCAACTATCCCTTCCCGCTGGTTTTCACCAAGGCGGAAGGCGCATATCTGTATGATATTGACGGCAACAAATACTTCGACTTCCTGCAGGCAGGCGGTCCGACCGTGCTCGGCTCCAATCCGAAGGTTGTCCGTGAGCAGGTCATTGACCTGTTAAATACCTGCGGGCCCTCCACCGGTCTGTTCCACGAGTTCGAATATAAGCTTGCGAAAAAGATTTCCGACAGCGTGGAAACCGTCGATATGTTCCGTATGCTCGGCTCGGGCACAGAGGCTTGTATGGCGGCGGCGCGTATCGCGAGACTGGCGACCAAAAACAAATACCTTATCAAAATGGGCGGCGCGTATCACGGCTGGTCTGACCCGATGGCATACGGTATTCGTGTTTCGGGCACAAAATGGACGCAGGCGCACGGCGTAACGATGAACTCCTTTAAATACACACAGGAATTCCCGCCGAACGATTTGGACGCACTGGAGAGATTGCTGAGAATGAACCAGTTCCGCGGCGGTACGGCGGCGGTTTACATTGAACCGGTCGGTCCCGAAAGCGGTACAACGCCCCTCAATAAGGACTTCAATAAAGGCGTAGAGCGTCTTTGCCGCAAATACGGCGCATTGCTCATCTTCGACGAGGTCGTGACCGGCTTCCGTATCGGTATGGCGGGCGCGCAAGGCTACTTCGGCGTATCGCCTGACCTGACCATCTTCGGTAAGGTTATCGCGGGCGGCTATCCGGGCGCAGGCGGCGTCGGCGGCAAGAAAGAATATATGAAATATCTCGGCGCAGGGCTGGATTCCAGCGGGAAGAAAATTCACAAAGCTTTGGTCGGCGGTACGATGTCCGCAAACCCGCTGTCCTGCTGTGCAGGGTATTTCACCCTCGAAGAAATCGACAAGCAGAACGCTTGCCAGAAGGCCGGCCAGATGGGCGACCGTTTGACCGCAGGCTTAAAAGAATTGGTTGCGAAATACAACCTGCCGTTCGTGGTTTGGAACGAAGGCTCTATCTGCCATCTTGAAACCGTCGGCACGATGCACTTCGCCATCAACTGGAAAAAACCGTGGCAGATTCCGGGCATCCTTTCCGCAACCAGCGAACGCCAGAAGGAAATGGAGCATATGGGCTGTGCTTATATGGCAGAAGGTCTTGTCACCTTGGCGGGCAGCCGTCTGTATACCTCCGCAGCATACACGCCGAAGATGATTGACCAGGCTCTTGCCTGCTTCGACAAGGTTTTGGCAAATGTTGCGCTGAAAGCCGAATAATTGAATCAATAGGCTCTTTGGGGGCGGGCGAGGTTCGTCCCGCCCCCAATGTGTTTTGAATTGTGTAGAACATAGAGGTGAAACCCAATGGATATTCAAGCAGCAAAAGAACTGGTGATTAAAGCCGGTAAAGAGGTTGTCGCGTCGGGCTTGATTGCGCGTACCTGGGGCAACATTTCCTGCCGTATTGATGACAAACAGTTTGTGATTACCCCCTCGGGCAGAGCGTATGAGGACCTCACGCCCGATGAAATCGTTTTGGTCAATATCGATGACCTTTCTTATGACGGCGATGTCAAACCGTCGTCCGAAAAAGGCATTCACGCCGAAGCGTACAAACTGCGCCCCGAGGTGAATTTCGTCATTCACACCCATCAAATGCAGGCGTCTGTTGTCAGCGCTTTGGGCTTTGATATTAACGCCGTTCCCGAAAAGAGCGCCGCAGTCATCGGTGATAATGTGCCGCTGGCTTCTTACGGTCTGCCCGGTACAGGCAAACTGCGCGCGGGCGTGGTTGCCGCCATTCAAAGAAGCGATTCTAAGGCGGTTATTATGGCGCATCACGGGGCGCTTTGTATGGGAGAAAGCTACGAGGACGCTTTCGCAGTTGCCGCAGAGCTGGAAACCGTCTGCGAAGGCTTTGTCACCAACAAATACAAAGAGTGGACCGGAGCGGTTGCTGAGGGCTTAGGTACGGTTTACAGCTATATTGCAGACAAATTTAAAAACGAAAAGCTTGCCGAAGCACCGAAGTTTGACGCGTGCAACAGTGCGCGCGACGGCAGTGTGTTTAACATTACGGCTGTCAACGGCGAGGGCGAGATGATTCGCATTGACATCCAAAGCGGCGAATTGGTTGCAGGCGACGAATACCCCGATTCCGCCGAGCTGCACCGCGCGATTTACAAAAAGCGCAAGGATGTCAACTATATCGTGCATAACCAAAGTCCCGAAGTGATGGCGGTTTCGCAAACCAATAAGGTGATGAAGCCGTTGCTCGACGATTTTGCACAGCTTGTCGGCGTCAGCGTGAAAAACCGTGCGTTCAATCCGAACAATACGCTTAAATCCGCCAAAAAGGTGGTCAAGGGCTTAAAGGGCAGAAATGCGGTTTTGCTTGCCAACAACGGCGCGCTTTGTGTTGCGGGCAGTGAATATGACGCCACCGCCGTGGAAATGGTGATGGAAAAGGGCTGTAAAACCGAAATCGGCAAAAAGCTGTTTTATGCAGGGAAACCGATTAACCCGATTGAAACCCGCCTGATGCGTTTCATTTATTTGCAGAAATATTCCAAACAGGCAAAGAAATAAGCGAAAAAGACAAAAAAATGCAACCCCCGACGGAGAATGCACCATTTCCGTCGGGGGTTCGGTTTGTAAGGCGCTTGCGGAAGGCGCAGACACCCTGCGCCTGTATTACAAATTGGGCGTAGAGGGCGGTCAAGCTTAACCGCTTGCGCATTTTGTTGAAATTTATTATGGCGCGTCCGGTTCGGCGCTCCCTACAAATATAAATTTACGGCAAGGTGCGCTTGCAAGACGGCAGAGAATTTGCTACAATAGGAAACGGAAAATCCGAACGAGGAGAACAACCGATATGCAAATTCGGACGATTGAAGCACGCGACATTCCCGCGCTTGAACACATTTGCCTAATGACGGCACCGCCTGCGCTCAAAAAAGACGAAGCCGCACGCGAAACCACGCTGTTACAATACAATCGGTGGTACACGCGCTGTGCGCGCGAGCACTGCTTTGCCGTGACGGACGAAACGGACGCGCCCGTGGGGTATATTCTTTGTGCGCCCGATTACCGCGCGTATCAAAAATCGTTTCGTCAAAACGAATGCAGGGAAATTCGAAAATACGGACTGTTACGGTGTTTGTACGCCTATTTCGAGCCGAGCGCGCAAAAAAAGTACGCAAGAAATTACCCTGCGCATTTGCATATTGATATTCTGCCCGCATACCAAAATCAAGGCGCGGGTGCAGATTTGATGCAAGTCTTGAAATCCCATTTGCAAGATTTGGGCGTTTCGGGCATCTTTTTGAGCGTCGGCAAGCAAAACAGCGGTGCGATTCGGTTTTATAAGCGCAACGGCTTTCGCGTGCTGGATATCCTCGGCGGCGCGGTGCTGATGGGTTGTACCCTGTAAAACTTCTGAAAAAGGACAGAAAAAAACCACTCGACGGGGGATCGGGTGGCTTTTTCTCTTTTGTTGAAAAAGAAGGGGGAGAAATGAAAAAGTTCTCAAACAGAAGGGGGTAATTCTGTTTGGTCAAATCAAGTGTCTCTCTTGATTTGATGTCTTTAGTATAACGGCTAATTATTTCGATACAATAGCCAGTTGTTGAACGATTTGTAAACAAAAAATGAAGTTTGCGCCGTTGTTCGACGGATATGCTCAAAATCGTCTTTTTATTTACAAAATCTCCGTGTAACTGCCGAGATAGCAAAATTGCTCGGCGGCATTTTCCAACTGGACAATCATTTGACAGAAATTTTCGGCGTATACCGACGATTCAATATCAAAATAAAACAAAAATTCAAAATCGCTGTTCGGTTTTGGACGGCTTTCAAGCTTTAACAGGTTCATATCCAGCGCGTAAAAGCGCGACAGCACATCGTACAGTGCGCCCGGACGGTGCGGCAGGGTGAGCATTAAGCTTGTTTTGTTCGCCCCCGTGAAGATTTCCAAATCCTTGCCGATGCAAATAAACCGCGTATAGTTGTTGCCCGAATTCTGAATACTCTCCGACAAGCACGAAAGTGCATACAATTCGCGGCACTCCTGCGAGCAAATCGCCGCGACATCGCGGCGATCGCTTTGTGCCACGCGTTTGGCGGCGGCGGCGGTATTTTCACAAACCGTCACCTTCACACCGTTGAGCTTCGACAGAAAATCACTGCATTGGTTGATGGCCTGCTCGTGCGAGAAAATCTCTTTAATTTCGGACAGCTGCACGCCTTTTTTTGCAAGCAGGCTGTGGTCCACCTTTAACCGCACGCTTTTGACAATATAAAACTTGTATTGGTTCATCAGGTCATACACATGGTTGACAGACCCTGCGGTGCTGTTTTCAATCGGCAAAATACCGTAGCGGCAAAGCCCTTGCTGGACGGCGGCAAACACGCCCTCCCAATCCTTAAAAAACATAATATCGGGATTTTTAAAAAGCCGTTCGCACGCAAGCGACGAATATGCGCCCTCCACGCCCTGACAGGCGACCACCGCCGTTTCGGGCAAATCGGTTTTGGCGTGTTTTTCCGCCGCATCTTGGATTTGGGCAGAAAGCTGTGTGCCGTCCGCCTCCAAAAATTTGTGCTGATAGGAGCGCGAAAGCCCCATAATATCGGCATACAAAAGGCGGGTATACAGGCTTAAATCCTTGTCGTCGGTCATTTCGCTGACGCGCTTTAGCAGTTCGCGCTCACGGGTTTTGTCGAGCACGGGCATATGGTTTGCCTGCTTGTATTTCGCAACCTCCGTTGACAGCCCCATTCGCTTTAAAAACAGCGGGACTAATTGTTCGTCGATTGCGTTGATTTGTTCTCTGATGTCTTGTAAATCCATAGTTCACGCCCCCAAAAGCATATCCAAAACCGTAATCGCCGTGACCGCTTCTACCACGGGTACGGCACGCGGCACAATGCACGGGTCGTGCCGCCCGACGATTTTTAAGGTTTCTTCGGTTTTGGTTTCTAAATTCACGCTTTGTTGCGGTTTGGAAATGGACGCCGTGGGCTTGATTGCCACACGGAACACCACGGGCATCCCCGAAGTAATCCCGCCCAAAATACCGCCGTGGTTGTTGGTAACGGTGCGGATTTCGCCGTTTTCGACACAAAACGGGTCGTTATTTTTACTGCCGCGCAAAGCACTGCCCGCAAAGCCACTGCCGAATTCCAACCCCTTTACGGCAGGAATGCCGAACAGATTTTTCGCAAGCTGGTTTTCCACGCCGTCAAACATCGGGTCGCCGATACCTGCGGGCAAGCCTACAACGGCGCATTCAATCACGCCGCCGACAGAATCGGTATCCTTGCGCGCTTCTTCGATTGCCGCCTGCATTTTTTCGCCCTGTTCGTTTGAGAGCACGGGAAACGGCTTTGCCGCAACATCGTCCGTTTGCACATGCACCTTGTCAAACGGCGTGTCTTCTATGCCCGCGACAGAGGCGATATGTGCACGCACCGAAACGCCTTTTTCTTCGAGAATTTGCAGACAAATTGCCCCTGCGAAGCATAAGGGCGCGGTCAGTCTGCCCGAAAAATGCCCGCCGCCTGCAATATCGTTAAACCCGTTATACCGCACCGCCGCGGCATAATCGGAATGCGCAGGGCGGGGCGTTCGACGCAGATTGTCATAATCTTGTGAGCGCGTATTGGTGTTTTCAATCATCACGCCGAGCGGCGCGCCGCAGGTCACGCCGTCCAAAAGCCCTGAGAGCACCATGGGGCTGTCCGGCTCTTTGCGCGAAGTGGCAAACTTCGCCTTGCCGGGCGCACGCCGTGCCATAAACGCGTTCACTTTTTCTTCGTCCACTGAGAAGCCTGCGGGAAGTCCGTCAATGACCGCACCGATGGCTTTGGAATGGGATTGCCCGAACACGGACACCTGTATGTTTTTACCCGTCAATATCGAGGACATTTGCTTTGCCTCCTAATTTTTCAAAATCCGCAAAGAAGTGCGGATAGGATTTTTTCACTGCGTGGGCTTCACGTATGGTTGTCTTTTCGCGTGCGACAGTGGCGGCGATTGCCATAGACATCACCATTCGGTGGTCGTTAAACCCGAACACCGCGCCGCCGCGAATGCCCTCGCCGCCCCAAATGACCAGTCCGTCATCGGTTTCTGCGCAGACAACGCCCAGATTGGTTAAACATTCATTCATCGCCGCCAAACGGTCACTTTCTTTGATACGCAACCTTGCGGCATTGGTAACGGTGGTCACGCCGCTTTCACAGGCGGCCGCCGCAACCGAAAGGATAGGTACCAAATCGGGAATGCCCGACGCGTCAATCTGCACGCCGTGTAAAGGCGCGGGCGAAACCGTGACCGCGTCGCCGTCCACTTCGATTTTTGCGCCCATTTTGAGAAGCACATCTAAAATTGCTTTATCCCCTTGCACGGAGTGAAGATTTAAGCCTGTCACGGTGACGGGCGTACCGAGCGCCCCCGCCGTTAAGAAAAATGCGGCGTTTGACCAATCCCCGTCCACGGTGACGGTTTCGGGGCTTTTATAGGCTTGCCCGCCGCGGATTTTATAGGTGTTTTCCGCCGTTTCCACCGCAATGCCGAAGGTGCGTAAGGTGGAAAGCGTCATATCAATATAGGCTTTTGACTCTACAGGCGGCAACAGTTCGATTTCACTGTCACCTTGTAGTAAGGGAAGTGCAAACAAAAGCCCCGTTACATATTGCGAACTGACATTGCCTTTTAAGGTGAATTTCCCCGCCGTCAACTGTCCTTTTGTTTCAATCGGGAACACCCACGGCGGCGAAAAGGTGACGCCGTGCGCACCCATTGCATTGCGCAAATCGGTCACGGGGCGTTCAGGCAGTCTGCCTTTTCCCGAAAACACGCCGTTTTTGCCGAGCGCCGACACCACGGGTAGTAAAAACCGCAAAGTCGAGCCGCTTTCGCCGCAGTCAAGTTGTACGGTCTGTTCTGCCACATCTCTTGTAATCGGTTCGACGGTGATTTGGTTTTCCCCGTATTCGATACTTGCGCCGAGCGCCCGCATACATTCCGCCGTCGCGCGAATATCCTCAGACAGTACATTGCACGAAAGCACGGTAGGCTTATCGGCAAGCGCGGCGGCTATTAACAAGCGGTGCGCGTCGGATTTAGAGGAAATTGCGGGAATGGTGCCGCCAAGTGCGTGCGGTGTGATTTCGATATTCATTCGCAAATCCCCTGTTCTATCACATTTTTGAGCATTTCGGTATCGGTTTTATACAGCACGCATTCGCCTAAGGTTTTCGGTACAATCAAGGTGATTTTACCACCGTCACGCTTTTTGTCAGACAGCGCGTGCGCGAACAGCTCCGCCGCACCGAACTGTGTGTCGGTCGGCAAATGATATTTTTGCAAAATCGTAATCAATTCCGCAGTACAGTCGGTTTCGGTCAAGCCGCATTTGTATGCGCCGCGCGCCATCAGCACCATACCGATGGCAACACCCTTGCCGTGCGAAACGGCAAAGTGACTGCACCCTTCCACCGCGTGACCCAAGGTGTGCCCGAAGTTTAAAAGACCCCGAAGTCCCAAATCGCGCTCATCTTTTTCCACAACATCGCGCTTCAAGGTCACACAGCGTGCAATGACGGTTTCAATGTGTTCTTTTGCATCGTTCTCCTGCAAAAAGGTGAAGAATTCGCGGCTGAAAATTGCGCCGTATTTAATCACCTCCGCCATACCGTCCGCGAAAATCTCATCGGAAAGCGTGGACAGCGTCTGCGGGTCGCAAAGCACCGCACGCGGCTGATAAAACGCGCCGACCAAATTTTTGCCCGCCGCCAAATCCACCGCCGTTTTGCCGCCGACGGACGAATCCACACACGAAAGGAGCGTGGTCGGGATTTGCACAAAGTCAATCCCGCGCTGATAACTCGCCGCCGCGAAACCCGCCATATCGCCGACAACGCCGCCGCCCAACGCAACAATGCAGTCGGTGCGCGTGATATGGTTTTCGGCTAAAAATTCCAAAATCTCGCCGTACACGCGCAAATTCTTGGACGCCTCGCCGTTTGGAAATACGAATTTCAGCGTTTGAAAGCCCGCCGCTTGTAAGGACTGCGCAGTGCGGTCTGCATACAGCGCATCGACAATATCGTCCGTCACAATCACAGCGGTTTGCGCCTTAGTCACCGCGCGCGTATACGCGCCGCATTCGTCCAAAATTCCGTTTTCAATATAAATTGTATAGGGTACGCCCGTGTTTACTGCTACTGTTTTCATATTTCTTATCCTTTGCCGTCAATTTCTTCTTTGCGGTCACTGCCCGCTTTCAAGAGCGCGTGCAAGGTTTCTGCGTCACGATTGCGAAGCGCGTCGGCATATTCCTGCAAGTGGGCGATAATGCCCTCGACCTCCCGAAGTAAATTATCGTCATTATCCAAAAACAACTCCGTCCACATATCGGCATTGAGCTTTGCCACACGGGTTAAGTCTTTGTAGCTGCCCGCAGAAAAACCGTTGTGCACCTGCGCTTCGGGACTTTTGACATAAGCGTTGGAAACAATATGCGCAAGCTGTGAGGTGTAGGCAATAATACGGTCGTGCTCCTCAGGGGTGGAAATTTGAATATTCGTAAACCCGATGGACAAAAACAGCTCTTTGAGCATGGCCATCTGTGCAATCTCCGCATTTTCGGGCGGCACCAAAATCATCGAAGCATTTTGGAACATATCTACATCCGCATACGAAAAGCCCGACATATGTAAGCCCGCCATCGGGTGCGCGCCGTAAAACACAAAACCGTGTTCCTTTGCCGCTTTCCAAAGGGGTTCGCAAATGACGCGTTTCACACCGCAAGCGTCCAGCACTATCGCGCCTTTTTTTAAGGCCGGTGCATATTTCAGCACAAAATCCACCGTTAATTGCGGGTACAGCGCGCAAATGAGCATATCACAGTCCGCGATTTCGTCGTCGGTCAGTTCGCCGTCAATCGCGCCGAGCAGTTTTGCTTTCAAAAGCACATCTGCCGTTCGGTTCCAACCGAGCACCGTGTGTTCGGTATTAAACTTCAACGCTTTGGCAAGCGAGCCGCCAATCAGCCCCAAGCCGACAATCCCGATTTTCATAGGCTTCATTCCTTTACTGCGTTCAAAATCTTTTGCACGCCCGCGGTGACCTCTGCAAATTCGTCGGGGCGCAATGCCTGCGGACCGTCGCACAGTGCGTGCGCGGGGTCATTGTGCACTTCAATCATCAAGCCGTCTGCCCCGCAAGCCGCCGCCGCGTAAGACATCGGCTTTACAAGCCGTGCAATACCCGAAGCGTGGCTCGGGTCAATCACCACGGGCAGGTGCGACATTTCCTTTAACATCGGCACGGCGGACAAATCTAAGGTATTGCGCGTTGCTGTTTCAAAGGTGCGAATGCCGCGTTCACACAAAATGACCTTCTGGTTGCCCTCCGCCATAATGTACTCCGCGCTCATCAAAAATTCCTGCAAGGTTGCCGAAAGCCCGCGTTTTAAGAAAATGGGCTTGTCGATTTTACCGAGCTCCTTTAACAGTTCGAAATTCTGCATATTGCGCGCGCCGACTTGAATGATATCGACATCTTCAAACAGCGGCAGGTGCGACGCGTCCATAATTTCGGTGACAATCGGCATACCCGTTTCTTTTTTCGCTTCCAAAAGAAGCTCTAAGCCTTCTCCGCGCATACCTTGGAATGCATACGGCGAAGTGCGCGGCTTGAATGCACCGCCGCGCAAAATGTTTGCGCCCGCGCGCTTTACATCGCGCGCAATAGACAAAATCTGCTCGCGGCTTTCGACCGAGCAAGGTCCTGCAAAAAACTGAAAATTCCCGCCGCCGATTTTCACGCCGTTCACATCAATTACCGTGTCATCGGGATGAAATTTGCGGTTCGCGTTTTTGTACGGCTCGGAAATGCGCTTGACCTTTTCGACAATATCCAAGCCCTGGATTAAGTCAATATCCACCTTGCTTGTGTCGCCGATAAGCCCCAAAATCGTTTGGTACTGCCCCACAACCGAGTGCACCGACAGCCCCTGATTTTCCAGCCAATCGGTTAAATTTTTTACTTTGCTTTGTTCTGCATGGTCTTTTAAAATAACAACCATTTTTGCTGCCCCATTTCTTTGAGAAAATCCTTCTGCCAAACAAAAAACCCGCAGTGCATTTCACTGCGGGCGTAGCTTTCAAGACTGACGCGAAAAATCGGCGTACTACACATTTACAGCGAAATTCAACTTAACCTTGCCAAAAAAGCTGGTAAAGTAAAAGTAAAAATATGCAACTGTAAACGCGAATTTCGGCATATTGCTTTTCCTTCCGATTTTCTCGCTTTGTTCAGCGGTATGCAACAATGCTATCACTTGCGCGAAAAAAAGTCAACACTTTTTTACAAAAAGAGGAAATTTATCCGATGAAAAATCCCCCTTGCTTCAAGCGGGGTGCACCGCGTGAAAACCGTCTTTCCACTTGATTGCTTTTCGAAAATAGTGTATACTGAACTGCGAACAGAGGTACAGTTTATACTTTTGCTTTCCGATATGCGCAGATATCTCTGCAAGAAAGGAATGAAACGATATGGTTCGGGAATTAAACGAAAAAAATCTGATTTATCAAATCCGTCAATATCATCTCAAACGCCGTGTGTATTTTCACGCGGAAATCGACTCCACCAACAGCGAAGCGAAAAAACTCTGCAACGAAAACAAGGGCTGCGGCGCGTTGGTGGTTGCCGACTGTCAAACCGCCGGCAAAGGGCGTTTGGGCAGAACATTTTGCTCGCCCGCGGGCACGGGGCTGTACTTAACCGCCGTATATGAACTCGACGGCAGTGAAAAGAATTTTGATTTGATTTCCTCTCTCGCCGGACTTGCCGTGCGCGACACGCTTTATAATATGTTTAACCTGCAAACCACGATAAAATGGCCGAACGATGTGCTGTATGAGGACAGAAAGCTTTGCGGCATTCTTTGCGAGGTCGTCAATGTCAACAACCGTCCGAAATATGTGGTGGTCGGCGTCGGCTTGAATGTGCAGCACGGTGCGTTTCCCGACGATGTGGATTGCATTGCGGGCGCTGTGGGCGACTACTGTTCCGACGAAATTGATCGCAACGAGCTTTGTATAGAGCTTGTGCATAATTTAGACCGCTACATTTTGCGCAGCCGCGCCTTGCAGGAGGACAGCAAAGAGGTTGTGGACCGCTTAAAAGGGTGCTCGGCAACGCTTGGGCAAATGGTGCGCGTGATTACCCCCGAAAAGGAATTCGACGCGCGCGTTTTGGATATTGCCCCGAACGGCGGCCTGCGCGTTTCCACCGCCGAGGGCGAACAGGTCATTACCTCGGGTGAGGTCGTGCATATTCGGTAATTTGGAGCCGCTCGACCCCGGCCGCCCGTGGATTAGGATAGCATTTTGCGAAACGGTACGACCGTTCCCTGCGTGCACGCAATGCGTTTGTGCGCAGAGGCCAAAAATACTAAGCCCGCCCTGTGCGCACAAGCTCGGCGCACAGGGCGGGCTTCAATATACCTTTATTTTCCGAAAAAATACCCGATAACGGTGAACCATTCGCGGACGATAAAGGTCGGCAGGGCGAACGCGCCCGAACGCGCACTGACCTTATAGGTTTGCAAGCCCTGTTTTTCGGCAAGCAACCCCGCACGGAACTGGTGAAAATCGGTTGTGATCAGCACCACCGTATCGCCCAATCCCTTTTCCGTTAAAATCTGTTTGGAATATTGCATATTTTCGGCGGTGGTGGTAGAAGTTTCCTCCAAATACAGCCGTTCGGGAGCAATGCCTTTTTCCGTCAGCGCGTTATACATACACTGCGCTTCGGAGATATTCTCGCCGTCGCCCTTGCCGCCCGAAAGGATACACATCGCCTGCGGATTTTCGGTCAAATAGTTGTACGCCGCGTCAATGCGCTTTTTGAGCATTGCGCTCGGCTTTTCGCCGTTGACCCCACAGCCGAGCACTACGGCGGGGGTGTTTGCGGGGACTTCGGCAGAGGCGGCAAACCCGCGCACCACAAGCACCGTAACGGTGATTGCCCAAATGCAAATTGCCGCCAACAAAACCGCGCCGACACTAAGCAATGCCTTGCCGCCTGCGGAGGTTCGGCAGGTTCGCAAAAAGCCTTTGATTTTCGGGGAAAACACGGCGCAAAGCACAATCAAAATGCCGACCGCCATACCGAACACCGACCCGCTGTTGAACACGAACGAGACAAGCGGTGTAAACAATAAGAAAATCACCGCGCCGAGGAAAATCCCGCAAATTCTGCCTTTGGAAAGGCGTTTTTTTGTCTTATTCATACCTTCCCCTCCCACAGATTATTTCAGCAATTTTTCCGCGTCCTCCAAACGAATGCGTTTGGAAATAATATAGGTTTTGCGCACCTGTTTGCCCTTGTCGGTCGCATAGGTGCCGCTTTCTTTCTGCTCGGTTGAGAATATGCCGTAAGACGAAGTGACAACCGTGCCGTCGGAGAGCACCACATTGCCGCAGTAACCCGTGTCCGCATTGGCGGTGATGCACGGCGCAGTTTGGTTGTTCAAATAGGTGTGCGCGATTTTCAGGCGATATTGCCCCTCGCGTTCGTTTTTGAGGTCATCGTAAGTGCCGACCCACGCAATCCAGCCCTCGGAATACCAATGCATCGTCTTTTTCTCGTAATTTTTGGCGAGTTTCTGCGCGTCGCGCTCAATGGAACGGAAGGTGATGAACAACCGCCCGTCGGGGAGCCATTCCGCGTGGTGGCGTTCGCCGTTGAGCGCGGCGGGCGCTTCGACGGGTTTGGACCAGGTTTTGCCCTCGTCACGCGAAAAACTCAAAAGCGAATTGATTTTTTTCGTGTTGCTTCTGGTAATGAGCATCAACTCGTCGCCCGTGCCGCCGTCCGAGCGCACGCACTCGACTTCGCACATATTTGAGTTTTTCTCCATTCCGCGGTAGGCTTTGAAATACCGTTCGGGCATGGACCAATGCATATTGCCCGCATCGTCAAAGGTTAAAATCGTTTTGTAGTTCACAAACCGTCTGCCCGGCACACATTCGTGGAACAGCCCCATCCATTTGTCCACGAATTTGCCGTTTTCTTTGAGCTTGGTCAAAGAACTCATCGGCACAATCGGCGTGCAGGAAAAGGTTTTGTTGTTATAATCGTAAAACCGTTCGTATTCGCTCCAAGTTTTTCCCTCGTCCGACGAAAGCGACACATTGAAGCCGCCCGGCGTGGGCACGCCCGGCCATTTCGGATTGCCGCAGATGAGGATTAACTTGTCCGCCCAGTCGTGCTCGGTAAATTCCAAACGGTACACTGTCGGGGTTTCGAGCGAGGTTTCCCAGCTTTTCGGCGGATTTTCAATCGTATCGGGATAGGTTTTGCCGCCGTCGTGGCTGATGCGCGACAGCGTTCTGCCCTTGCCGTGCCCCTCGGGGAAAAAGGTCAGAATATCGCCGTTTTTAAGGAGCACCGAATCGGGATGCCCCAAATAGCCCTGCCCCTCGTCCACCGTGGACGGGGTAAACAGGTAGCGTAAGTTTTCGTCCAAATTTTCGGGCGGCACGCTTAAATCAATTTGCGGAATGGTATAGTCTTTGCCGGGGGTTTGATATTTGTTTTGAAACCACATAATGCCCTCCGTTAGGAATAAATACTTTTTCAATATCGCACAAGATTGTGTCGCACAAACAATTAGAGAACCGTCTCCTGATTGTCTTATAGTATCATTTTGAATACAACACAGAAGAACCGTCCGAAACCACTGAAAAAGTCGGACAAATCATAAAAAGTATGGTAAAA
>JBJEPR010000101.1:0-3932 GCA_051881335.1 Candidatus Fimenecus sp.
TTGGCGATCCTTCGCTTTGCTCAGGATGACAAATTACCCCTACAAACCCCAATTTATATTGCAGATAGTTCTCGCGTACACACAGTAAAAAGCCGCCGATTCGGCGGCTTTTGATTTTGTATACAGGAATATTATCCTTTGGTATGCAACAATCTTGTATAATCAGCAATCCTTGCGATATTTTAATGGCGAAACTCCGTACAGCTTTTTAAACGCTTTGGAAAACACCAACGGGTCGCGGTACCCGCAGGAATAGGAAATATCTTCAATCGAATAATTGGTGGCTTTTAAAAGCTCGCAGGCGCGCTCCAAACGGAAATTGCTCAAATACTTTTGCGGAGAAATCCCCAAATGGTCTTGGAAGAGCGTGAACAGATAACTGCGGTTTAAGCCGACATATTCGGAAATGTCCGACACATTGATGCCGTTGGAATAATTATCGCGAATGAACTCAATCGCTTTTTTGATGTAGTAATTCTGCTTACTGTCATCTTCTGCCTTTTTGCCGCGGCGCGTCACCTCGGACGAAACGATGGAAAAGAACTGGCACAGCAACCCTTGCAAAGCAAACTCGTTTTCAATGCCTAAGGTATTGTGCTTAAGCATTTCCATCACGATTTGTTTCAGCTCAATGCCCTTGGTAATCGAGAACACGGGCTTCTTTGCGCCGAGCAATTTCATCTCGCGCAAATAATTTTCGGCGTGGTCACCGTCAAATCCAACCCAAAGGTAAGTCCAAGGGGTTTCTTCATCCGCCTTGTAGTAGGCGCGGACATTCGGCTCAATCAAAAATGCCTCGCCTTTTGAAACGATGTAATGCTGATTATTGACGGAAAACTCGCCTTTGCCGCTCAACACATAGTGCAACACATAGTGATTTTTCACGGCAGGACCGAAGCTGTGCCCGGGCTCACATTCCTCATACCCACAGTAGCAAAGGCGGAAGTCGTTGAATTTTACATTATTCAGTTTGATTTGACAGGCATTCTCCACACCGCGCACCTCCCTGTTCCGCTTTGCCCAAATTTTCTTATTTATTTGTAAAGAATACCATATTTTTACGGATTTTTCAAGTTCTAAATCGTGTTTTTACAAGGAAACGGGCAAAAAGCGAAAAGAAAGCGGGCATCTTACCGACCAAGGTAAAATACCCGCAGAGATTGACGGAATTATTTGCGTTTTTTCTTTGCGGCTTTTTCCGCTTTGATTTTCGCGTTCAGGGCATCCTCTTCCGCTTTTAAGCGTGCCGCCTCAGCCGCCGCTTCGGCAACTGCTACTTCATGGCGCGCCTTTGCATCATCGTACATTGCGGCAATTTCATCAAAATGGCTGTAATTTTCCTGCTGTTTGATGAGTTTTTCCGCATCCAAATAGGGTTTAGCAGCACGGTTAAAGTAAGCGTGTCTGTCCATTTCAGCTTTGGAGTTATTGCGCGCCTGTTTGCGTTTGATCTGCTCAGCATCAATTTCCGCTTTCAGCGCTTTGGCTTTCGCGGAATCATGCGCTTTCTTAGCAATTCTTTGCTCCGCATACAGGGCTTTCAGCTTCTCATCGCATGCATCTTCTGCGTTGAAATAGCCTTCCAAAACTGCAAAATCGGGTTTCGAGAAATCCGTACCGTCTTTGAGATACTTATCAATCGCTTTGCGCGAGCTGATTTTCTTTTTCGCCACTTCAATCGCGAATTTGCGCAACTCTTTTTCGGTCTCGTTGGTTTTGGGCATTGCCTTTGCCGCAGCAAGCTCTGCACGCAAATCCGTCATATTGCCGGCACGCAAGCCCGAAAGACCTGCATCGTACACCTTTTTATAAACCGAAAGCTGATGCTTCACAAGGTCGGTAGAGAATTTGTCGAGTTCTTCACATACAAATTTAGAAACTTCGATTTCTTCATTGAGCGCAAGCGCCTCGCGGTATGCCTTCTTCGCGGCTTTGCGCTGTGCCTTGTCTTTTATGGATTTATAGTCTTTTTTGCTGACTTCTTTGGGCGTAAGCGCCGCCGTTTCGCGGGCATTGCGGATTAAGTCAATCGCTTCGACCAATTTGCCGTCGTCCAATGCGTTATTGCCGTAATCCTCGAACAAGGCGCGTACCTGCAATACACGCATAACGGATTTCTGCTTTTTCTCATTAAAATCATACCAGAAATACGGGATAACATTCATCAACGCACCGATTGCGGAAACGATGATCAGAACATGCAAAAGTTTAATCAAAATATCCGGATCATACAGCGCGGAATACGCATTATTATAGTTATCCTGTCCGTTCGCCAACTGCTCCGACAAAATCTGCCCGACGGTTTTACCGTCACCGAGCATACGGTTGAGAATTTCGGGATTGGAGGTTACAACCGCCGCATTGGATTTGGTGATGCCGCCTTTTTCATAGATAATCGGCAAAACAGAGGAGGTTGCAAGGGCAATGACCGTACCGATAGTCGATACGGCAGAGAACATACCGTCAATGCGTTCACCGGTTTTATATTGCTGATAATCGCGGATATCCGCCTGAATGGCCGGATTGAGAATATGTGCAAACGAGCCCATAAAGGCGTTCAGATACAAGCACCCCATCACGAGCCAAATCGTCATATGGCTGATTTCGGCGGTAAACGGCAGCATTAGCAAAATAAACGCGATATTAAAGAGATTGGTTACAACCAAAACGGATTTTTTGCCCCAACGGCGAATGCAGAACGGCGCAAGCAACATACCCCAAAGGGAAGCATTGCCGTACACCGTAACGACAATCCCGTATTCATTGCCCGAGCAAGCGCCGCCGTAATTGTAAAGCCAGTTTAAAACATTGGCATAGGAGGACTCTAAGAAGCCAATCCAGCCCGCCAGAGAAATAATCCAGAAGTATTTATTCTTGGCAACCTCGCGAAGGGCATCGATAAATTTAATCTGCACAACATGGGTTCTTGCCTGGACGATTTTTTCCTCGGTGTATTTGTAAACCACAATGCAAAGCAAAATACCGAGCACGCCGAGAATGGGATACAGCAATCTGTAAACACGGATATCGGTCGTATTCGTATGGAATACATTCTGTGCAATAATCGGCGTGAACAGATTTACAAGGGTGGGTGCCAACGAATACACAACGCTCTTGACCGCCGAGACATCGGCGCGTTCCTGCGTATTCGGAGAAAGCACATGAATTAAGTTCTCATAAGCGTCATAGAAGAAGTAATAGAAGAAGTGCAGGAACAGGTTTAACACCATAATAATCGCGCACTTTGCGACATATGCACGCGACTCACCGAACCAAGTGCCCGTACCGACAATCGCTTCGAGTTTATTGTACGGGAACCACACCATCAAAATACAGATGATGGCGGTGGGAATCGCCATAGACACGATATACGGACGGTACTTACCGGCTTTATTCCGCGTATTGTCGATGATGTTCGCACGAATACCCGTCAACGGGATATTGGCGAGCACCGCGATAACATACATAATATACATATCGGTCGCATCTACGCCCAAGGTACTGGAAATCAGCGTATTGCCCGTTGCGAGAAGGCAAGCTGTACCGAGTGTAATAATCATATATGCACCGATACCGCCGCCGGAGTACGCGGCAATTTCGCGGAAGTTCATATACCGACCCGCCATCGGCGTTTTCCAGTATGTACGGACTTTGGAAACGCCGTCTTTTGCCTTTTGAACTAAATTCATAATAAACCTCCCATATTTTTATACAGCTTTATAATTTTAGCACAAAAGTATTTTTACTTCAACCGAAAAAATCCGATTTTCCCGGAAAAAGCAGACAAAATGGAAAGAATTGTGAAAACCAACAAAAATGCAGGTTGAAAATTCATAATAATGCCGAAAGGCTGTCGGTGCGTGAGCGCCAAAGAAAGAAAAAAGGCTCTATAATAAATGTTGGGGTAACCAAATAGAGTCTGCGAAAAAAAT
>JBJEPR010000102.1:0-3927 GCA_051881335.1 Candidatus Fimenecus sp.
TGCTCATCTCTTATTTCTGTTTTTACTGTTTTCCCCAACATTTGACAAAGAGCCAGAAAAAAGCAGACCGACAGCAGTCGGTCTGCAAAAATATTACGAATGAACAATCCATTAACGCCTCAGGCGGCGGTAAAAGCAAGCCCATACTCCGCCGCATAAGTCTCTGCCGTACTGCCGGCAGGCGCCAACACGGTTACACCGCTGTCACCCGTAAAAATATCTTTTTCCATTGTAGCGGGAGAGCCCATTTTACAGGTTTCCAGTGCAGAGCAGTTATAGAAGATATACGGCTCCATCGTCTGCACGCTGTCAGGCACAGTGACGGTTTTTAAAGAGGAGCACTCTTCAAACGCACCCTTTTGCAGGGTTTCGACCCCCTCACCGATGGTCAGTTTTTCAGCAGATATGCACTGATAAAACGCACTGGTTTCCACCGTTTTGCAAGTGCCCGGAATGGAAATCTCTTTTGCACTATGACATTTCAAAAATGCGTGGTCACCGATGACCTCCACGCCCTCGCCCAAGATGATTTTATCGGCGGAGAAGCATTTGGCAAACGCCCAGTTTTCAATCGTTTTTACCCCTGCGGGCAAAACGATTTCCGTCAGCTTGTCGGCATAGTAAAACGCTTTTTCGCGGATAATCTCGGGTGCGCCGTTCCACACAATCGTTTTGAGCGACCCCGAGCCCGTACTGCTGGTATTGTCCCCGACGCTTTCAAAGGCGCTCACGCCGATGTTGCGGATATTTTTGCCAAAGGTTACTTTTTCGAGTTTGTCGCAGTACATTGCGGCATAATTGCCAACAACCTCTAAAGTATCCGGCAAAACGAGTTCGGTCATTTGCGCTTTGTAAAGTGATTTATTTTCAAGCGCGATTACGGTATGCCCATCTAAAGCTTCGGGAATAACCAGTTTCCCCTCTTTACCGCTCCAAGCGGTGATGGCGGCAGTCCCGTCCGAAAACAGCAGATATGTAAATTCTCCGCTGACAAGTCCCTCTTTTGAAACGGTTTTGCCGAGCACTTCGGCAACCATTTCGGTTGCAGGGTCATAGGTGTCGGTATCAATCGAAAGGGCGTTTAAAACCGTATCCGTTGAACAGCCGCAAAACAGCACAGACAGCCCCAAAACAAGCACAAGCAAAACAGCAGTAATCTTTTTAGCCATTGCTGCCGCCCCCTTTCCCTTTCTTCGCAAGGCGTTCCTGCTTGCGGCGTTCCATATCCGCTTTACGCTGTTCCTCTAAGCGGTCTGCTTCGGCCTTTTTCTGTGCAAAGGCTTCGTCCGCACGCGCTTTGGCTTCCAAGTATTTTTCGCGAATTTCGTCCAAATGTGTGAAATTCTCCCGCTCGGTAATCATACGGTTGGCATCCAACAAAATCTTCACAGCGCGCACATAATGCGATTTTGCATTGACATAGGCCTTAATTGCCTTTTTCTTTGCCGCACGCTCGCGAGCCGTTTCCTCGGGCATAGCTTCCGCCGCCGCAAGCACCGCTTCATCGGGGGCTTCAACCACGCCGTCTTTATAGAATTTCTGCATATTCTTACGGCAGTTCAGCATCTGGCGTGCATATGCCATTGCATCACTGCGGTATACACGCTCGTCGTGGGTGGATTTCGGCATAGCCTTCGCTTCTTTGAGCAAAGATTTGTCCGCATTGCAAATCGCATCCACACCTGCCGCCTGCAATGCAACATACCGTTCATATTGCTTTTGAATACGCACGGTGCTGTATTTGTTCATTTCATCAATCACGAAGTCACAAACGGAAATGTCCTCATTCAGGCGTTTATAGGCACGCACTTCGGCGCGAGCCGCTTTTTTCGCCGCTGTCTTTGCCGCTTTTTCCTCCGGTGTATTGGCGGGCATTTGCTTTGCGCGTGCTTTGGTATCGCGGATTTTCTGTTTGCGCTCGGCTTCACAGTCCGCATACGCCTTCTTCAGACGAGCAATTTCCGCTTTTTTAAATGCACGCTCCTCCGGCGTATTGGAGGGCAGATGCTTTGCCTTTTGTATGTCGTCTTTTGTGGTCATATGTACGCGGTCCGCATACAGACGATTTGCCTCATCAATTAAGTCAATCGCCTCAACCAAATCCGCATCTTTTAAGGCGCCGTTGCCGTAGTCCTCAAACATCGCGCGGATTTTCAGCACTTTCACAATGCCGCGCTGTTTGACCTCGGTCAAATCATAGAAGAAATACGGCACCATATTCAAAAATGCACCGATAACCGCCGCCACAATCAAAACCTCAAACATATCCTCACGGAATGAGCCGACCTCCAAGACATCGTAGTTGTCCTGCAAGCCGAGGCCTTGGTAAATTGCGGGAAGCACCATACCGGTAAACATACCGATAAAGCTGCCGATAATCCCAACTGCACCGAACATACCATCAATGCGCTCGCCGGTGTAATACTGCTGATAGTCACGCATATCGGCGTTGATACCGGGCGTATATACAACGGAAAAAGAGTTGACGAAGCCGTTGAGATAATACAAAATAATCAGCGCATATAAATTCTTATACAGCGGATACAAAAGACCGATTAAGAAAATATTGGCAAAGTTGCACCAAATCAGCAAATTCCGCTTCCCGATGGTACGAATAGCAAACGGGCAGATAATCATTGCCCACAGCGCGGCATTCCCGATAAGCGTGGTTGCCACACCGTACAATCCCATACGCTCGGGGTACCCGTAAATAAAGGTCCAACCGATGATAACACCGACCGCGCCCTCCAGGAAACCGAGCCAGCCTGCAAGCGAGGTAATCCAGAAATATTTATTCTTGGCAACCGCGCGGAAAGCGTCGGAAAATTTGAAATGCGAAACATGTGTTTTGGCAACGATGATGCGCTCTTTCGTGCCGAACACGGCAACATAGGTAAGCACAAGACCTACAATCGCCACAATCGGATGAATGATACGGTAGGTCATAATATTGTTTAACCCGCCCGTCAGCGTAGAGAGCATCGGAATAAACAGACCGGTCAACGACGGCGCCATAGAATAGATAATCGACGACACCGAAACAATATCCGTTCGCTCGTGGGAATTCGGCGAAATAACATTGACCAAATCCGTATACGAGTTCTGGAAGAACGGATAACAGCATTGCAGTAGGTTATAAATAATAAACACTGCCGCCGCTTTTTCCACATAAGACATCGTCTCATACGGCAACCAAACGAAGATAACCGACAAAATCACCGTCGGAATACCCATAATGGCAAGCCACGGACGGAATTTGCCCATTTTCAGGCGCGAGTTGTCGATAATGTACGACCGCGCAATGGTAATCAGAAACCCGATAAGCGTGGATGCAACCGCCATATACTGCAGGTGCATCGGTTTGATGCCGATGGTGTTACCGACCAAAAAGCTGGTTGCCGAAAGCGCAATCTGCGAGGCAAAGGTAATCACGAATTGCTCACCCATACCGCCCACGCCGTAGGCAATCATTTCTTTGTACGCGACATACTTGCCCAAAGGCGGCGTCGTCCAATAGGTTTTGACTTTGGACAGTCCGTATTTGGCTTTTTCCACTAATTTCATAAAAAGCCCCCTATGGTTTTTTATACAACATTTTGATTTTAACATAAGCGTCGGACGAATTCAACTAAAAAATGGAATTTTGAGAAAAAAACAGACTTTTTCTAAAAAGTAAAACTATTTTTTAGGTTTCAAGATACACATCATGCAAAAAAAGAAGGGGCTGTAAAAAAACAGCCTAATAAAAATCCGGGATTCACGAAAAAGTGAGTCCCGGTTAGTTTTTGTTAAAAATTAGGCTAATGTTTAAATTTTTGTGGAAAATTGTTGTATTTTGGATATGACAAACCAAAGGTGTTGAGTTTTGCACCTTTCTTTAGCTTCTCTGTATATTCAACAAGCTTGTCATAATTCCTTTGTTCTGCT
>JBJEPR010000103.1:0-17746 GCA_051881335.1 Candidatus Fimenecus sp.
GGCATAATGTGTATACCATGTCCTTACACAGGTGTTTACCATGTTACTCTTGACAGGTCGACCGCCCCTACGATTGGATATGCAAATCCCAATTTATCGTAGGGTATTTTGTACCGAGCATACCGCAGATTACCCCCACGCGGCACGCGGTTTCTGCGGAAATGTGTCAAAAATCTCGTGAATTTTGTAACAAAGTGCACAAACGGCTGTAAGGCGACTTTTTAAAATTTTGATAAAAATGTCAAAAACTACTTGCAAAATAAAACTGCCTTTGCTAAAATACGGGTATATAGGAGGAAAAGCTTTGTTTTTCCGAGTTTATGGAGAGGTTATGTTTATGCCGAAACAAGCAAACAAAAAGCCGAAAAGTGAGCACGAGGTGCCGCTGTATCTGTTCCACGAGGGCAGTAATGCGCGCGCATACGAATATTTCGGCGCACATAAATCCCCCGCGGGTGTGACCTTCCGCGTGTGGGCACCGCACGCCGCTTCTGTGAGCGTGGTTGGTGATTTTAACGATTGGGACGAGAACGCCGCAATGATGCAATATGTACCGGACAGCGACGGCGTTTGGGAGCTTACCCTGCCTGAGATGGCACCGTATGCGATTTACAAATACCGTATTGTCTCCAAAAACGGGAAGGTGACAATGAAATGCGACCCCTACGGTGTGCATATGGAAACGCGACCGGGCACGGCAACCAAATACTATGAATTGGAAAAATGCTACGAATGGACGGACAGTGCGTGGTGCGCCGCGCGCGGCAAGCAAAATGTGTATAAATCCCCCGTCAACATTTATGAAATCCACGCGGGCTCGTGGAAGCAGTACCCCGACGGCAATTTCTATTCGTATCGCGCCCTTGCCGACGAATTGGTGCCGTATGTCAAAAAAATGGGCTATACGCACATTGAGTTTATGCCGCTGACGGAATATCCGTATGACGGCTCGTGGGGCTATCAGGTGACGGGCTATTTTGCCGCTACCTCACGCTACGGTACGCCGGCGGATTTGATGTACTTAATTGATACCTGCCACAATGCGGGGCTCGGTGTGATTTTGGACTGGGTGCCTGCCCACTTCCCGAAGGACGCGCACGGTCTTTATGAATTTGACGGCGAGCCGCTGTATGAATACCCTGACCCGCGCAAGGGCGAGCATTATGCGTGGGGTACACGCGTATTCGACTACGGCAGAAACGAAGTTCGCTCCTTCTTAATGTCGAGTGCGGTGTTCTGGCTGCGGGAATTCCATGTGGACGGCTTGCGCATTGACGCGGTGGCGTCGATGCTGTATCTCGACTACGACCGCGACGACGGACAGTGGATTCCGAACAAAAACGGTGGTCACGAAAACTTGGAAGCGGTCGAGTTTTTGCAAAAGCTCAACCAAAACATTTTCCGCGACTATCCGTATGCGTTAATGATTGCCGAAGAAAGCACCGCTTGGCCGATGGTGTCGAAGCCCGTGTTTATGGGCGGCTTGGGCTTTAATTTCAAGTGGAATATGGGTTGGATGAACGATATTCTGCGCTATTTCGCCTTGGACGGTTTCTTCCGCAAATACAACCACGATTGCATCACCTTTTCACTGTTCTATGCATTCTCCGAAAACTTTGTCCTGCCGATTTCACACGATGAGGTCGTGCACGGCAAAAAGTCGCTGATTGACAAAATGCCCGGCACATATGAAGAAAAATTTGCAGGCGTGCGCGCGTTTGTCGGTTATATGATGGCGCACCCCGGCAAAAAACTGATGTTTATGGGGCAGGAGTTCGGGCAGTTTATTGAGTGGAATTACGAGCAGGGCTTGGATTGGCTGTTGCTCGACTACCCGCAACACCGCGCACTGCAAAATTATTTCCGCGAAATCAACCTGCTTTACAAAAAGACCAAGCCGATGTGGGAAGTAGACGATTCGTGGGAGGGCTTCTCGTGGATTTCCTCTGACGATAAGGACAATTCCGTCATCGCGTTCCGTCGCATAGATGAAAGCGGCAAGGAAATGATCGCCGTTTGCAACTTCACCAATGTCGAGCGCACCGATTACCGTATCGGCGTGCCGAAAAAAGGCAGTTACAAGGTGTTCTTCAACTCCGACGATACGGCGTTCGGCGGCGAGGGACGCGGCGACAAGGAAAAAATCAAAGCCGAGGCAATCAATATGCACGGCTTCGAGCAAAGTATTTCTTTGGATTTACCGCCGCTTTCGACAATCTATTTAAAGAAAACGCGGTAAACTGTATTCCTGTGTTTTAAATTCTTATAAGGAGGCAAATTATATGGCACGCAAAATGGAGTGCATTGCAATGTTGCTTGCAGGCGGGCAGGGCTCGCGCCTGGGCATTCTCACAAAGAACATTGCAAAACCCGCCGTTCCTTACGGCGGCAAATACAGAATTATCGACTTTCCGCTTTCCAACTGTGTGAATTCGGGTATTTCCACGGTCGGTGTTCTGACACAGTATCAGCCCCTCGAATTAAACGATTATATCGGCAACGGACAGCCGTGGGATTTGGATCGCGCCAACGGCGGCGTACATATTCTTTCGCCCTATCAGCAGATTAAAGGCTCGGAGTGGTACAAGGGCACGGCCAACGCCATTTACCAGAATATTACCTTTATTGACCGCTACAATCCCGAATATGTGGCGATTTTGTCGGGCGACCATATTTATAAAATGGATTATTCCAAAATGCTCGCCTACCACAAAGAAAAAGATGCCGCCTGCACCATTGCGATGCTCGAAGTGCCGTGGGAGGAGGCTTCGCGCTTTGGCTTGATGCTGGTGGACGAGGATAACAAAATTACCGAATTTGAGGAAAAACCGAAAAATCCGCGCAGCAACAAGGCGTCTATGGGTGTGTATATCTTCACTTGGAGCAAGCTGCGGCAGTATTTGATTGACGATGAAGCAAACCCGAATTCCTCGAACGACTTCGGGCACGATGTCATTCCCGCGATGCACAGTGCAGGGGAAAGAATGTATGCTTATCTGTTTGACGGCTACTGGAAAGATGTCGGCACGATTGACAGTCTGTGGGAAGCAAATTTGGACTTGTTAAATCCGAAGGTGGATTTGGATTTGTCCGATCCGACTTGGAAAATTTATTCCAAAACGCCGACCGCGCCGCCGCATTATGTGGCGCCGACCGCAACCGTGCAAAACTCGATGATCGGCGAGGGCTCGCAGGTCTACGGCGAATTGGATTTCTCCATTTTGTTCCACAATGTCACCGTGGAGGCGGGCGCCGTGGTGCGCGACTCCATTGTGATGCCCGGCACGGTGATTAAAGCGGGCGCGGTAGTGCAGTACGCCATTGTTGCCGAAAACGCCGTGATAGAGGAAAACGCCGTGGTCGGCGAACGCCCCGAGGATATGCAGAATATGGACGATTGGGGCGTCGCGGTGGTCGGCGCAGGCGTGACCGTGCACAAAGGCGCACGCGTTGCACCGAAAGCTATGGTTGACAGTGATGTAAAGGAGGCGTAAGGCATATGACGGGCAACAATATTTTAGGTATTATTTATTCCAACAAGTATGACGAATGTCTCAGCGAAATCACAGGTCTTCGCACAATGGGCTCCGTACCGTTTGCAGGGCGTTACCGCTTAATTGACTTTGCGCTTTCCAATATGGTCAACAGCGGGATGGAAAAGGTCGGCGTTATCACCAAAAGCAATTATCAGTCCTTAATGGACCATCTCGGCACGGGCAAGCCGTGGGATTTATCGAGAAAAACCGAGGGTATGTTCATTTTGCCGCCGTTTTCCTCGGCGGGCAATACGGGCACTTACACCAACCGCGTGGAAATGTTGCGCGGCGTGATGGGCTTTATCGCACGCTCCAATGAGGAGTATGTGCTGTTGTCCGACTGCAATGTCGTGCTGAATTTGGACATTGGGGAGCTTATGCAGTTCCACACCGATAATAACGCCGATATTTCCGTGGTCTGCAAGCACGGTATATTGCCGAAGCTCGACAATATTATGCAGCTGGACTTAAACGGTGACAACCGCGTCGAGCGTATCGCGCTTGCGCCGAACACCACGGGCGAGGTGGATTATTCCCTCAATATGATTTTGATGAAGCGTTCGCTTTTACAGCGGCTCGTGAATGAAGCGGTTAGCTTGAACCACGAATCCTTTGAACGCGATATTATGCAGGGCAATACGCAGAAGCTGCGGATTTTCGGGTTCCCCGTCACGGGCTTTGCCCGCACGATTGACTCGCTTGCCGACTATTTCAAGGTGAGTATGGAGCTGTTAGACCCCGCGAACTGTGCGGAACTGTTTAATCCCGACAGACCCGTTTACACCAAGGTGCGCGACGATATGCCCGCGATTTACGGGCTCGGCTCCACCGTTAAAAACTCGCTGATTGCCAGCGGTTGTATCATTGACGGCGAGGTGGAAAATTCGATTTTGTTCCGCGGCGTGCGCGTCGAAAAAGGTGCGGTGGTGAAAAACTCCATTTTGATGCAGGGCAGTTTTGTCGCAACGGGCGCAACGCTCAATTATACGATTACCGATAAGAGCGTTGCCATCACCCCGAACAAGACCCTTTCGGGCGCGGATAACTACCCGGTATTCGTCGGCAAAGGGATTGTGATTTAACTTCTTAAGGAGAAGGCTTTATGAAAGTATTGTATGTTTCCAGTGAAGCGTTGCCCTTTATGGCGTCCGGTGGGCTTGCCGATGTGGCTGGCTCATTGCCGAAAGCATTGCGTCAGCGCTTGATTGGTTGCCGCGTGGTGATGCCGTTATATGACGGCATTCGGCAGGACTTGAAGGATAAAATGACCTTTTTAACCAGTATCACCGTTCCCGTGGCGTGGCGGCGGCAGTACTGCGGCATATTTGAAGCCAAGGCAAACGGCGTAATTTATTATTTGCTTGACAATCAGTACTATTTTAAACGCGACGGCATTTATGGGTATTATGATGACGCGGAACGCTTTGCGTTTTTCTCGCGCGCGGTGCTTGAAATTCTGCCGCATATCGGCTTTAAGCCCGACATTATCCACTGCAACGATTGGCAGTCGGCACTCACGCCGCTTTATTACAGCACGATGTACGCCACCCGTGAGGGGTATGAAAACATCAAAACGATTTTCACCATTCACAATATTCAGTATCAGGGCACATACGGTATGGAACTCATCAATGAGGTGTTGGGGCTTCGTCCGCAAGACAGAGGGCTTATTGAGTATGACGGCGATGTCAACTTTATGAAAGCCGCGATTGAGACTTCCAACCGCGTGACAACCGTCAGCCCCTCGTATGCCGATGAAATTCTCGACCCGTGGTATTCGCACGGGCTTGACACCATTTTGCGACAGCGTAAATGGAAATTATCCGGAATTTTAAACGGCATTGATACGGATTTGTATAATCCCGAAACCGACCCGGATATTTTCAAAAACTTCTCGGCGGCGGATTTCTCTGCCAAAGCGGAAAACAAGCGCGCCTTGCAGGAGATGATGGGCTTGCCGCAGCGCCCCGATGTGCCGCTGATGGGTATGGTTACGCGCTTGGCGGGGCACAAGGGACTTGACCTCGTGAAAGCTGTGCTTGACGAGCTTTTGGCGACCACGGACATTCAAATGGTGGTCTTGGGCTCGGGCGAGTGGCAGTATGAGGAATTCTTTAAGCAAATGGCGGCGAAATATCCCGATAAATTCGCCTTGAAATTAGGCTTTATTCCGTCGCTTTCGCGCAAGATTTATGCGGGTACGGATTTGTTCCTGATGCCCTCCAAGAGTGAGCCCTGCGGGCTTTCGCAGATGATTGCGCTTCGGTACGGCTCTATTCCGATTGTCCGCGAAACAGGCGGACTTCGTGACAGCATTCATGACAGCGGCGACGGTGCGGGCAACGGCTTTACCTTTGCCAATTACAACGCCCACGAAATGCTGTATACCATTCGCCGCGCATTAGAGGGATACGCAAAGCCCGATGGGTGGAAAATCTTGGTCAAGCGCGCGATGGAGTGCGACAACAGCTGGGGCAAATCCGCCAATGAATACATTAAACTGTATAAAGCGGTGCTGAAAGACTGAACAGAAACAAAAACGCACGGGGCGGAGGATATCCGCCCCGTGTTCTGTGAGGGAGAAAACCAATGATTCGACAAGCAAAAGAAAAAGATGCGCCGCGGGTGCTTGCGCTTTTAAAGGATATTGTAAAACTGCACCACGAAGGGCGTCCCGATATTTTTTCGGGCGAAAATCCGAAATATGACATTCCCGCGTTGCTTCAAAAATTCCAAAATCCGAATGAACGGATTTTTGTTTCCGTAGATGAAAACGATGTTGTCAACGGCTATGTGATGTGTATTTTAGAAGAAAAAGACGACCCGTTTTATACACAGCGCCCCTATCGCACGCTGTATGTGGACGATTTGTGTGTAGACAAAGCCGCGCGCGGCGGCGGTATCGGCAAAGCCTTAATGGCGCGTGCCGCAGAGGAGGCGCTCTCTCTCGGCTGTTATAATCTGGATTTGAATGTTTGGGCGTGCAACGAGGACGCCATTCGGTTTTATGAAAAAATCGGCATGCAAAAACAGCGGCAGTATATGGAAATAATTTTATAATTAAAGTACAAAAAAGCCCAACACGCCTGCCAAAATCCCAATGGCCGCCCCGGCGAGCACATCGCGCGGAAAATGCACCCCGCCCGTTACGCGCACCGCGGCTAAAATCACGCCGAATACGGTGAGTACAACCCCGACAGGCACAAAGGTGTAATAAAACGCGAACGCAATCACAAATACCGAAAAGACATGGCGGCTCGGAAACGACTCGCCGTGTTTTTCTTTGCGGATAATGGGCTGGAAATGCCATTTTTCATACGGGCGCTCGGCGTTTATCAGCTTGCGAAGTCCGCTGACTGCCAAAAAGGAGATGAACGGTACAAAAAAGCAACGCCACAGCCGTATATCTTTTGAAACCAGCAGTACGCACAGCAAAACGGGGTAAGACAGATAGACCAATCCCGTCAAAATGAGGTCGGTATACACAAGCGCTTGCCGCAACCGCTTGTTTTTACGAAACGGACGGCTCCATTTTGCATATTGTGCACGCGTCATAGGGCTTCTCTCCTTTTCGGGAATTCCTTATCAGTATAGCAGATTTTTCCTGCGCGGACAAGTCAATACGGCAAAACACACAAGATATGGGGCGTGATTTTGTATGCACTCCCATATTTTATGGAAAATCCGTCAAACGGGTTGCAAAATCTATGTTTTATGGTACAATAAATATAGAATTTTTGTGTGAACAGTGAAGGGGTATTCCATGCGCAACCATTTTACAAAACGAATTTTTGCCGCGCTTATGAGTGCGGTTTTCATTACACTGCTGTTTTCTTCCTGCGGCAATACCGAAGAACCGATTGAATCCGTGCCGTCCGCGCCCGAAACAACAACGGCGGCACAAAATCCCAATGTCAATCCCTTGACGGGGCTTTCCATTCGGGCAGAGGCGCTCGGCAAACGCCCTGTGGCGGTGATGGTGGAAAATTCACCGCAGGCACGCCCGCAGTGGGGCTTAAGCTCGCCCGATATTGTGATTGAAGGGCTTGCCGAGGGCGGCATCACCCGTATGATGTGGCTGTATGCCGACGCGGCGGATATGCCGAAGGTCGGGCCGACGCGCAGTGCACGCCACGATTATGTGGAGCTTGCCGAGGGCTTTGACGCGATTTATGTCCATTTCGGCGGCAGTGTGTATGCCTATGACACCCTGCAAAAAGATAAGGTCGACGATATTGACGGCACGAAAGCGGACGGCAAATACTTTGCCCGCGATAACTCCCGCAATGTAGCCGTCGAGCACACCGCCTATACCACGGGCGAGAATATTCAAAATGCCATCAGCGAAAAAGGCTTGCGCACCGATGTGAAAGAAGCGAATGCCTATCCGTTCACCTTTGCCACGGAAAAGCGGACGCTTTCGGGCGGGGCTTGCCAAAGCGTTTTGGCGGTTTTTTCAAGCGATTATAAGCACACTTTCAAATACAATGCCGATGACGGCCTGTATTATAACTATATGAATTCCAAGGAAATGAAAGATGCTGACGGCACGACGATGGCGGTTTCCAATGTGCTGATTTTGTATACGAATATCAGCAATGTCGCAGGGTCCGACAAGGGACATGTGGATTGGGATTTGTCCGGCGGCAACGGCGTGTATGTCTCGAACGGCACATATCAGAATATCAAATGGTCAAAAGGCACGGCGTCCACGCCGACTTCGCCGCTCAAATTAACCGACGAAAGCGGCAACGAATTACAACTCAATACGGGAAAAATGTGGATTGGCTTTGTGCCCGCATCAAACAGCAGTGCAACCGTGATTGCATAAATGTGTTTTTATATCGGTGTTTTCCGAAAAAGAAAAGCGTGTGTGCTTTGTGCATACGCGCTTTTCTTTTGCCCGCCCTATGGTAAATTGGGATTTGTAGGGCGGGCGCACGCATTAGTATTTTATTTGCCTTTTATTTTATCATAAAACTGTATACTATGTCCTTGCTCTCCTGTTTACTATGTTATTACACTATACACGACCTCGGCCGCCCGATTGTCATTCTGAGCCGATAGGCGAAGAATCTCGTTTCATGCATTTTTACTTGGTGCTGTTTGAGATCCTTCGCTACGCTCAGGATGACAAATACAAATCCAAATTTACATTTCGGTTTTTTCGCCGCTGACGAAGGGCGCTTCCCGAATGCTGTGCGGAAATTTGCATTTTCGAAAAAAATGTGTTATACTGCTTGCGTAATAGTACTTTTTTGTCTGCATACGCAAGCTTTTGCGCGGCGGGAAGAAGGATTTATGTTTGATAGAATTTACAGAAATATATATTATCTCGGCTTAAAAAGCGGCTATTTGCTGCGCGATTTTTTTCGGTTTATTTTAAAGAAAATCAAAGTGCCGTTGAAGGCGGTCGGCTCTGTGCTGATGGCGCTGTTTTTGATGTTGGCGCGTGTGGTTTCCGGCGCCGTGCATTTGGTGGCGGACGAAACCAAAGATCTGTTTTCGGATATGCGCCGTGTGCGCACAAGAATTCGGGATATTTGGAAAAATGACCGTAAAAACGCGCCCAAACTGTTTTTTGCCTATGCGCGCCAGGCGTTTAGCCGCCACGGTATGGTGTTTCGCTTTGCCGTCAATACAGCGTTGCCGATTGCGGCCTTTGTATTGCTGTGCGTGGTGATTGGGCAGTATTCCAACCGCACGCTGGCACTGGAGGTCACTTATAATGACTCGGTCATCGGCTATGTCGAAAGCGAAGCGGTGTACCATGAGGCGCAGGAACAGGCGGCGGAACGGTTAGCCACCGCGGCAAAGGTGGAAAGCGCGACGGTCAGCGAATCTACGGGTTATGCAATCAAATCCGTTAAGCGCAGTGAATTGCGCGACGCGGCGGTGCTGTGTGATGAAATTATTGAACGCAGCAACCGTAAGGTTACGAACGCCTGCGGGATTTATATTGATGATGTATTCCTGTGCGCCGTAAAAAATGAAACGGACGCTACGGCGGTGTTCGATAATATTCTGCATAATTACGAAATTGATGATGAAAATGCCGAAGTCGGCTTTGTGGAAAATATTTCTTATGTGCAGGGACTGTATCCCGACGGAACGGAAACGATTTGGGACGCGAGCCGTCTGTCCGAACAACTGAATTCCACGAAAAGTGCGGCACAGTATTACACCGTCGAAGCGGGGGACACCATTTCGGGCATCGCGCAGAAATTCGGATTGACCACGGCGAAGCTGTTCGAGCTCAACCCCGGCGTCAGTGAAACCATAAAACTGGGACAACAGCTTTTGATTTCGCGCGAGGTCAGTTATATCCAGGTGCAGGTGACCAAAACCGAAACCCGCACGGTGTCCGTGCCGTATCAAACCGTGAAGGAGGAAACGGCCAGCCTGTATTCGGGGACGAAGCGCACCAAGCAAAAGGGCGTAAACGGCGAGCAGGTGGTTACCGAGCTTGTCACCTATGTGGACGGCGTACGCACTTCCGTCAAAGAGGTCTCGCGTGAAACCACGCGCGAGCCGGTTGATGAAATTATTCAGGTCGGCACGAAGAAGGCCTCTTACGGCGGCTATTCCGGTTCGTATTCCACCACCAGTTACGGCGGGCGCTTTATTTGGCCTGCGGTCGGGGCGTATTCCATTTCGTCCGGCTTCGGCTATCGAAGCTCCGGTTTCCACGGCGGGATTGACATTGTGAAGCCCGGCGGCGGCAGTACCGGCGCGCCGGTGGTGGCGGCGGGCAGTGGTACAGTGGTTACAGCAGGCTATCATTCCAGCTACGGCTACTATGTTGTTATCAATCACGGAGGCGGCGTGTCCACGCTGTACGCGCATATGTTGCGCGGCTCGCTGAAGGTCTCGGCCGGGCAAACAGTTTCCGCGGGACAAGCCATCGGCAATATCGGCTCTACGGGCAATGTGACGGGGCCGCATTTACACTTTGAAGTGCGCGTGAACGGCAACCGCGTGAACCCCTTGCCGTATCTCGGCAGATGATTTTGCAAAATTCAAATCGAAATCACCGTACAGCTTCGGCTGTACGGTGATTTTTTTGCGTTGCGCGCGCCGAAAAAAGACGAAGCCCCCGTGCCGTTTGACACGAGGACTTTGCCTTGCTATGAGTTGTGTATAAAAAAGAGAGGGGAAAACTATATGTAAACCCGCTTTCGCGGGAGCTTGTTGTGGACAGGTGCCGTCCGCTTACACGCTTGCAGTCAGCGCGGTCAGCTGGATGGCTTTCCAAATCGAGCTCCAAGAGAATTTCTGATTTGCCAAATCGTCAATCAGTTTCCGCTCATAGGCTTCTTTGCTTTCATAATATCCGATCATTCTTGTCACTCCTTTCCTTTGATGTGCCTGTATCATACACCCAATTGACAAATTTGTCAAGTGTTTTTGCACAAAATAATAAAAAATTTTTTGGTTATTATAACTATATAATTGTTGCAAATATTTTTTGTAACCGAAAATCATACTTGAATTATCAAGAATTTAAAAAAATAACACGCGTAAAAGGTGAATTATAATTCACCGAAATAATTACATCGATTAGGCAAAATGACGAAAATCGAAAAAGTCCGACAGAATATCTGTCTGCACGCGAGTAAGGGCTGTGCGGTCGGTGTGTGCTTCGGCAAAACGCAAGCGCGCGCTGTGCGCTTCGTCGGCTTCGTATAGGGAAAAAACAGCGGCTTCGAGGGCGTCCGACGCGGCGGCTTGCCGCTTTTGCAGCTGCGGCAGAGCGGCTCGTGCGGCATCGCGCTTGAGGAAGCGGCTTGCACCGAAAACGCCGTAGGCACGGAAGGGGAAGGGATGCAAATCATTCTCCGTGAAAAAGGCAATGCCGCATTCCGGCATAACCAAATGGACGGGCGTATCGGACAGCGGAGCGGTGTAAATTTGCACATCGAATCCGATTTCGGTGCAAGCGGTGCAAAGTCCTTGTAAAAAAACAGGGGCAACCCCGCCGTATGCGTCGCGTATGACCGCCGTGCGTATGCCTGCTTTCTGAAACGGCCCGTAAACCGTGTGCACGCCCCAAGCGGTTATACCGCTGAGACTTCGGCGACATAGGATTTTGCCGTGCGCGGTTTTTGCAGTCGGCGCGATGCTGTGCAAAACCTCAAATACTGCCCGCAATATCCGCGCACGGTCTGCGTATGCCCCAAGCAATTCCGCGTTTTCCCGATGTGCGCGGGCGGCGGTGTGTAAAAGCAGGTCGGCGCACGCTTCTGCCTGTGCGGCCTTTGCAAGCAAGGCACCGTGCTTTTCGCCTGCCGTAGGCGGAACGGCAATAAAGGGCGGCGCCGTGTAGCGCTTTGCATACGGATATTTTGCGCAAAGCGCGGGAAAATAATCTGCATCGACAGCAAAGCGGTGTTCCTTCGGCAGATAGACTGCCGCTGTTTTTGCGGCGTTATGTGCGTGCAGGACGCGTGTATACGGCAGCTTGTATGCTGCGGCACTTTTTAAAAGCGCCGCAAACAGCTTTTGCTTTGCCCATTCGTTTTCACCTTGTAAAAAGAGCACATCTGCGGTGCCTGCCGTCGGAAATGCGGCGGAAAATGCGGAAAAATCACGCGTACAGAAAAAAGTATCCAAATCTTTCACCCCCAAACCAGTATATTTCGGCTTTTTGTGCGGCGTTACGGTTTGACAACCTTTTCACGATATTGTATAATAAAGCCAAATGCGAATTCTCGTATCAAATTAAGGAGTGAAAAATATGCCTTTAGTAACCACAACCGAAATGTTCAAAAAAGCCTATGAGGGCGGCTATGCCATCGGCGCTTTCAATGTGAACAACATGGAAATTATTCAGGGAATTACCCGCGCCGCGAAAAAACTCAACGCGCCCGTCATTCTGCAGTGCTCCGCAGGCGCCAGAAAGTATGCCTCGCACGACTATCTTGTTGCGATGGTCAAGGCGGCGGCAGAAGAAACCGGCCTGCCGATTGCGTTGCATTTGGACCACGGCCCGGATTTTGAAACCTGCAAATCCTGCATTGACGGCGGCTTTACTTCCGTGATGATTGACGGCAGCCACCTGCCGTATGAGGAAAATGTGGCGCTGACGAAAAAGGTTGTTGACTATGCGCACGCACACGGCGTTGTTGTCGAGGGCGAGCTCGGACAGCTTGCCGGCATTGAGGATGATGTCAATGTCAGCGCAGAGGACGCAAGCTTCACCAAGCCCGAACAGGTTTATGATTTCGTGACCAGAACCGGCGTGGATTCGCTTGCGATTGCCATCGGCACCAGCCACGGCGCATATAAATTCAAACCTGGCCAAAAGCCCCAGCTTCGTTTTGACATTCTCAAAGAGGTCGAGGAAAAACTGCCCGGCTTCCCGATTGTGCTCCACGGTGCAAGCTCCGTTAACCAGGACGATGTAAAAACCATCAATCAGTATGGCGGCCAAATGCCCGATGCTATCGGTATCCCCGAGGAAATGCTTCGCGAAGCGGCTTCTATGGCGGTTTGCAAAATCAATGTGGACTCCGATATCCGTATTGCAATGACGGCGGCTATCCGCAAGCACTTTGTGGAAAATCCGACCCACTTTGACCCCAGACAGTACCTGACCCCCGCGAGAGACGCGATTGAGGGCGTGGTTTCGCACAAAATTGAAACCGTGCTCGGTTGCGCAGGCAAAGCGTAAATTGACTGCATAAATCGGCAAACGGCATACCGTGTAAAGCGGTGTGCCGTTTCTTTTTTCGATTTTTCAGCAAAACGCACTATAAAAAATCAACAAAATTGTTTAATTTTCCTATGAAAAAATCGACAAAAACCCCGATAAAATTTCTATGAAAAAGGACTTTTATTTTGGCGTAGACGGTGGTATAATAATAGAGTCTAATTCCGCGTGTTTTCACGCATCTTTTTTTGACTTTTTCTTTTTTTGTGAACATAGAATAGATTTGGATTAGGGAGTGAACCGTCTTTGGATAAATTCGTGATTACCGGCGGTCAGCGCCTGACCGGCGAGGTTACGGTCAGCGGCGCAAAAAATGCGGTTGTTGCCATTCTCCCCGCAACGATTTTGGCGGAGGATGTTTGCCGAATTGAAAATATTCCGAACATCAGCGATGTTTCGGCGATGATAAAAATCTTGAAAAATATGGGCGCGGAGATGAAATATATCAACAAAACCACGCTCGAAATCGATACGCGGCATATCCGTTCTTATGTTGTGGAGCACGAGCTGACCAAACAGTTGCGCGCTTCGTATTATTTAATCGGCGCGCTCATCGGGCGTTTCCACCGCGCCGAGGTCGCCATGCCCGGCGGCTGTTATTTGGGGCTCCGCCCGATTGACCAACACATTAAGGGCTTTGAGGCCTTGGGCGCAGAAGTCACGATGGAAGAAAATGCAATGGTGCATTGCAAAGCCGACCGCCTTTTGGGGAACTCCGTTTATCTGGATGTTGTTTCCGTCGGGGCAACCATCAATGTGATGCTTGCCGCCGTAAAAGCGCGCGGGCTTACCGTGATTGAAAATGCGGCAAAAGAGCCGCATATCGTGGATTTGGCAAACTTTTTAAATACGATGGGCGCCGATGTGCGCGGTGCAGGTACGGATGTTATTAAAATCCGCGGTGTGGAAAGTTTGCACGGTTGCGAATATTCCATTATTCCCGACCAAATCGAGGCGGGCACTTATATGGTCGCCGCTGCGGCAACGCGCGGAGATGTATTGGTGAAAAATGTCATTCCGAAGCACTTGGAGTCCATTACCGCAAAACTGATTGAAGCGGGCGCAACCGTCATTGAGGACGATGAGGCAGTCCGTGTGATTATGAACAAACGCCCCGGGCACTGCAATATTAAAACAATGCCGCACCCGGGCTTTCCGACTGATATGCAACCGCAGTTTTCCACCTTGCTTTGCCTTTCCGAGGGCACGAGCTTTGTTTCCGAAAGCGTGTGGGATAACCGTTTCCGCTATGCGGAGCAGCTGCAAAGAATGGGCGCGAATATCCATGTGAACGGCAAAACCGCCGTTATAGAGGGCGTGGAAGCCTTGAAGGGCGCACCGGTACGCGCGGACGATTTGCGCGCAGGCGCGGCAATGCTTATCGCGGCGATGGCGGCAAACGGCGTGACGGAGCTGGAAGAAATTCAGCATATTGAACGAGGCTATGAGAATGTGGTGGACAAGTTCCGCTCGTTGGGCGCAAAAATTGAGCGCCGCAGTTTCCCCGATGATGATGAAAAAGTGCAAATGCACGCGGGGTAAGTTTTTTTAAATCAAACGCAGACAGGCAGGTGAAAATACCTGCCTGTTTTTCACAGGGAGGGAACAAATTTGCATAAGACAAAGCATATAACGGCGCTCTTAACCGCTTGCTGTTTGCTGCTTGTCGGTGTGTTTGCCGCTTGCAAACAGGAAGAACCCGCTCTTGTCGCACAGACACAGGAAAGTGCGGCGACTGTTTCGGAAACGGAAAGCGAATTGGTTACCACGGAAACAACCGTATCAGAAATGCTTGCGACGGAAAGCGAAACAACCGAAAAGTTATCGTCCAAAGGCACTGCACCGAGGGAAACAACCACCCGCAAAAAGCCGAGTACAACAATCACAACAACACCTGCAACAACGCTGCCACCGTTGTCCGCAGTGCCGCAGGCGCTGTTTGGCGGTTGGATATATTACGAAAAAATCCCTCCACAACTGTTGTTTAACGGCGGCTTTTTGGAGGGGCTGGATTTTCATATGGACTGGGAAATCGCGGTAATTTGTCTGTATTATGAGGACGGCAACTATTCAGAATTTGTGTATACTTGTAATGCCGAAGCGTATGTGGAGGAACTGACAAATGCCCGTGTGCGGCAAGCGGAACAGGAAAACGGTGCGCCATTGACCGAAGCGCAAAAGGACCAGCTGGCACAGGAAACAGAGAAAATGCTTTGGGATATGGAAGACGCCGAGGAACAAAAGGGAACCTTTACCGCGAACGATACTATGATTTTTTACACGGTGCGCGGGCAAAGGTATACGGAAACCTATAAACTGTCGGACGAGGAAATGACCGTGACCGCATCAAGCCTTTCAAATTTTGGCTTGCCGCGGACGATGTATCGATATAATAAGTAAACGAAAAAGCACCGAAACAATCGATTTCGGTGCTTTTCCTATGTTTGGTGTTTTACTTAATAATACCGCATCAAGGCGACAACCTTGCCGAGCACAATGACTTCTTTGGACAAAATCGGCTCGTATGCATCGTTTTCGGGCTGTAAACGGAAATGGTCTTTTTCCTTGTAAAACCGCTTGACCGTGGCCTCGTCCTCAAGCATTGCAACTACAATTTCGCCGTTTTCGGCGACCGGCGTTTTTTCCACAATCACGATATCGCCGCTTAAAATGCCGGCGTTTATCATACTATCGCCGCGCACATGCAAGGCGAACAGCGGTTTGTCTTTGGAAACGCGCCCGCTGTACGGCAGATAACTTTCAATCTGCTCGACCGCCAAAATCGGCACACCGGCGGTTACCGTGCCCAAAAGCGGCACGCTTGTGACATTGTCGGATTCACTGCGAACGCGAATGGAGCGCTTGAGCATCGGGTCTCGCTCAATAAATCCGGCTTCCTCGAGCGCGTCCAAATTTGCCTGCACGGACGAGGTGGATTTCAGCCCCACAGCGGCACCGATTTCCCGCACTGAGGGCGGAATACCGCTTTGGCTACGCTCCAAAAGAAATTCGTAAATCTTTTTTTGCGTTTTGTTAATCGTATTCATACAATCGCCTCCGAAAATCAGAATGGAATGGTTTTTCGGCGGTGCGCGGGCAAAATTCAGAAAAAGATGCACGAGCACACCTTGTTTTTTCTATCATAGCACAAATGTTCTGAAATTGCAAACATTTGTTTGCTTTTTTTGAAAATTTTTTCTTTTTTTCGAATCTTTTTTCTTATTTACAAAAATATGACGAAATTTTCAACGCGTGTTCACAAATTGTTCATATTTAATCGGTATAGTAGTTCCTGTACTCGACAGGACGGGTGCCGCAACCCGGCCGACGGAGTACTTTATACCCCCTCCTCAAGCAACCCCTCAATTAGGAAAAGCCTCGGTACCGCAACCGGGGCTTTTCCTATTTTTCTGCTTGCCCTTCTGCGACGGGATTCGTTTCGGATTTTGCAAGTTTTTTTGGCGGTGAGCCACAATTCACATGACAAGAATATCATTTTTTTGCCAAAAAAGACGTTCTCGCTTTGTTTCTGTGATTTTTCACAAAAATATGCATATCCTAAAAATGAATTTTTACGGTGCGATACTTGCATTTTTCGCTTTATCGTAGTAAAATAGCAAAGCAATAAATTAAATGGTGTGTTTTTATACGGAAATACACGAAAAAGGAGAAAAAATAATGAGTTATGTCAGCGAGGTTCTTGAAAGAACCACAACCCGCTACAATTATCAGCCGGAATTTTGCCAGGCTGTTACCGAGGTGCTCAATTCCATCGCACCCGCTGTGGACAGCAACCCGCAATATCAAAAAGCGGCACTTTTAGAGCGTTTGGTTGCTCCCGAAAAGGCAACCGTGTTTCGTGTGCCGTGGGTCGATGATAACGGCGTGGTGCATGTCAACCGCGGCTATCGTGTGCAGTTTAACAGTGCCATCGGTCCTTACAAGGGCGGCTTGCGTTTTCACCCGTCTGTGGATATGAGCATTATTAAGTTCTTAGGCTTTGAACAGATTTTCAAAAATTCTTTAACCGGACTGCCCATCGGCGGCGGCAAGGGCGGCGCGGACTTTGACCCCAAAGGCAAAAGTGACAACGAAGTGATGCGCTTCTGCCAAGGGTTTATGACCGAGCTTTACAAGGTGATTGGTCCGAACTCTGATGTGCCCGCGGGCGATATCGGTGTCGGCGGCAGAGAAATCGGGTATCTGTTCGGGCAATATAAAAAGATTACCGGCCGCCACGAGGGCGTTTTGACCGGCAAAGGCCTTTCCTACGGCGGCTCTTTGGCGCGTACGGAAGCCACCGGTTACGGCCTTGTGTACTTGACCGAGGAAATGCTCAAACAGCACGGCAATTCTTTAGAGGGCAAAACCGTTGTGGTTTCGGGCTCGGGCAATGTGGCAATTTATGCGATTGAAAAGGCGCAGAAGCTCGGCGCAAAGGTGGTTACCGCCAGCGACTCTTCTGGCTATGTATATGATGCGGACGGAATTGACTTGG
>JBJEPR010000104.1:0-3873 GCA_051881335.1 Candidatus Fimenecus sp.
ACTTAAATCTTATCGTTTTCCTTTTTCAAAACTACTCTTTATCAGTGGTTTCGAAACGTCCCCTGTGTTTTTGTGTTTCTTTGCCTATATCTGAAACACATGAACCAAGTACACATATTGGTCATTTTGTATTGAAAGCAATGTGTCATCACCGCCGAAAGGAAGATTCGCAAAAGCCAAATGATCCCAAGAGTATCTTTTTCTAGTTGTATATGTTGAATAAATAGTATAATTCTCATCTTGATAAACTAAATAGCACCAATTTTTAGGAATGTTTTGAAAATATTTTGTTTGCAAATTCGTGTTTTCATTTATCCTAACTAATCGTTCACGATTATATACATAACTGCTCAAATAAACACGAGAAGCATCATTCGTTAGAATGAACTTAGAAATTTCTTCTGCTTCTTTTTCATTTTTGAACTCGAAACGATTGAAATAAATATACATATCGTCGTTTAAACTGATGTTTGGCGAAAAATTACGAAATGCAACTCGTCCATTATGCCCTAAAATATCTTCTTGCTCTGCTTCTTCTGTTATGCTATAGTCAACTACTGTTTTTGCAATATCGCAATAATCTATATTTCTTGACTTGTAGGGAATTGAGCTTTCATCCACAAGGAAAAGAAAAAGTGATGCAAATAACAGACTAATAAATAAAAACTTGATTTTCTTCTTTTTTATTAAGAGAACGATTGCAATTATACTTGCCAAAGTGTCTATCAAAATGATAAAAAGAGTAATCATAAGTCTCCTCCTTATTGTTGCATTATTACTTCGTTGTCTAGTTTATAATCATATATCAATAATACAATAATAGCTATTCCAAAAGCTGTAATTTTCTTTGCTTCTTCACCCTTCATACGACCAGTTTTATAATATGTATCGGATAGGCTATCAACAATAGCATTATATGGTAAGTGATGATAAAATATTTTAACAGTTGCAACATAATCCACTGGCATCACATCATTTTCAAACCATAATTTTGTAGAATGATCTGTTGCTAAATATATATAACCTATTTTTTGCCCTTGTTCACCGCTATGTGCAATATAATCCTGTAAAGGATGCAACGCAAAACCAAAATAATAGAAAGCTTCTTCTAAATCATCTATCATGCATTGCTTTTCGTATGCTTTTACAACTTTTGATGTTGCATTTAAATATTTTTGCTTGTGCTCAACTGCTTTTTTTAGATAACTTTCACCTTTTATCAACATTTCTTCAAATCTTTCAAATCTTGAGTCTATGGAACCCGATCGATTTACATTAAAATGAAAACTTTGATAATAGTCCGAAGTTATAGCAAGAGGGGAATATCGCTTATCAACATCTACCGAACCATTACACAATTTCTTAAAATATCTGTCTTTAAAAATGTCCCCAAAAAACTCTGTTATGATTTGGTGATTTTCTTTCGAGAAATACCCCGTATAATCCACCATATTCACCGGATTATTCTCACAATACGCGAACAAGTTCGCGCCGTGGGAAGTACCCTGTGTGGCAAGGAGAATGGACGTATCGTCCACATTCATAAACCTGCCCCACTCGGGGTTGTAGTATCTTGACTGTAAGTAGTAAAGCCCTGTGGTGAAGTCATAGTTATACCCACGGTAGGTGAGGGGGCAAATAAGGGCAACCAGTGCCACCATAGACTGTACGTCCTCGTCCGCGCCGTCGGGGGCGGCGTATTCCACGTTGCCCCACGCGTCGTAAGAGAATTCCGCCACCACTTCGCCGTCGGATGTGGCAACCGCAATAATATCGCCCTGCAAATTGCGCACAAATAGCATTTGCGTTTCGCCCACAAAGCACGCAACCGGTTGGTCACTGCTGCCGTCGTAGACGAATTTTGTGCTGATAGGACCGATTTTAAACAAACCGCCATTACTGTTGTGCCCCGTCAACTTTAAAATCTGTTGGGTCAGTTTGCCGTTCTGCCAAACATAATCGACAGAATATTCCAACTTGCCGTCTGTGTCGTACTGCCGCTTTTGCGTGCGCAAACCGTTTGCGTCATAGTCAAACTGTGTTTTGGTGCCGTTGCCCGGGCGAATTTCGACGAGTTGTTTGCCCACCCAAACATAGGTGATATCACCGTATTTTATGGGATTGCCCGCCGCATCGTAGGTAATGGTTTTACCGTCATAAGAGGACAGGCGGTCATCCCATACTTGGTAGTTATAGGCGGATTTGATTTCTTTTTGCATCGTGCCGAGCGACGAGGACAAGGTGTAGTTGTAAATCTTTTCCGAAACGCGGTTGCCGCCCTTGTTGTATTGATAGGTGTGTGTTTTGCCGCGCACATTGTCATCCACACGGATTAACTGGTTTGCTTCATCATATGTGTAGTGGTAACGAAGCGTGTGAGAATGGTCCGCATTGACAGCATATTCCGCCGTAATATTACCGTTTGCATCATATTCGTAAGCCAAGCCGTAATTTGCCACCGCATTTTCGGCGGTCATTGCCGTGCCGTAAGTTACGCGGTTTGTAAGCGTTGCCACACGGCTTTTTGCCGTACCGTCAGCGACTTCGTAGCCGTAATCGGTCACGACTGCGGCAAAGGGATCGGTATTTTCCTGCGCGGTTTCGGCATTGCCGGTGGTGACTGCCTTTTGCAGTACTCTGCCGAACATATCGGTGGACTGCAACAGGGCAAGGGTATTCTCGTTTACCGAAATTTCGGTTTTAGAAGCCGAAATTTTCGTTTCCGCATTGCGCGTGGTTTCGGTCGGCTTGGTGATATAGGTGTATGCACCGTCAACATATTCCACGGTATTCCTAATCGCACATAGTACCGTCCCCTGTGCTCCCTCAAAGATAATCCGGTCATGTTCTAAAGGCGTGATTCAATCGACAAACCGTCCCTCGACCTTGTCCTGCGCACTTATTGTATCATAGGTTTTCATTTGTTGCGTGTGATATAAATCATGCGGTGTTCCTTGTGTTCTGATTTTTAACTGAATTTTCAATCGCACAGAGAACCGTCCCCTGTGTTTTTTGTCATTTTTTCAATGATACTTGGAATATCAATACTGTAATGATCAATATAATATGTTTCCAATGCCAATAAAGAGATTTGGTTTTCATTTTTTACTAAAATGACAAAATAGTTGTATTTCGTTGCTTTATCATTACGCTCATAATTTGCATAAATGTATTCTTTTCCGTTTTGCTCACCGCTGATCTGTTTACAGGTAACACCTAAATATCGAAAATGTCGCTCAAAATATTGCTCCGTTAAAAGCCGATCCATCTTTTGGAAACAGAAGCGCGGTATATTTTCAAGTTCGTATGCGCTCAGTTCTAAATCAAATTTCTTCTCCTCTGCGCAGACATACCTTTGATTTGTATAAAAACAGAAACTATTTTGAAAGGCGAAATAATTTGAACCCTCCGCGCTAATTTCCGTATCTTCGATTAATTCAGGTGTAACGGCAAAGTGTTCAACTTGATATTTATCCATTGAAGCAATATTTTTCTGCCGATTTATATCCTTTAGATTGCTTTTGCCTAGTAAAAATATCATAGCCATAAAAACTATAATGGCGAAAGCAATGACAATAGCAGAGAGTTTCTGAATTCGTTTCTGAATATGATCATCCAAGAAATCAGCAACACAACCAATTAATATGCCTATCGTAATAAGAGCGAGGGGGAGATATAAAACAAACGGTTTCCAAACAAATGCGCATATAGCATTAAACCCGTCTGCTTTTTTCATTGAAAAAGACCAAGCAAGACATAGAACAAATATTTTAAATACAGCAGAAAGAAATACTTTCGTTTGAGTTTGAGACATATTATGACTTGTATGATATAGTCGAGGCTACATCATACCCTTTCTAAATATTTACACTC